>CAMWRC010000132.1 GCA_947176565.1 uncultured Ruminococcus sp. | reverse complement strand
ACGACCTTACACAGATGACATACGGCTTCTCACGTGACGACGCAGGCAAGTTCCTCAACGCTTACTATGACAAGAAGATTTTTGAGAACGACCCGTTCGCTAAGCTCGACCAGGTTGGCGTAGGCAAGCTCATGGAAACAGCTATCAAGCTCGGCAAACCCGTAAATGACAAGCTCCACTGCGGTATCTGCGGCGAACACGGCGGCGACCCGACATCTGTTGAGTTCTGCCACAAGATTGGTCTTGATTATGTATCATGCTCACCGTTCCGCGTTCCGATTGCTCGTCTTGCTGCTGCTCAGGCTGCAATTGCTAACAAGTAATTCCGGAATATATCAGAATATGCAGATTTATGCTTAGTTAATCATATACAGACTGATTGACCGGCATGGTATTCGCTTTGATATGTTTATCTGAATAAAAAACAACCCCTGCGGAGAAATCCGTGGGGGTTTTGTATTTTGTATAGTTTTTTTAATTTTTTTTTGCTTGCTATTATTTGACGATATTTTATGCTGAAATTTTTTTCCTGAATCCCTTAATCCGCACATCGTAAACTCTATTACATAATGAAAGAGGGTGAAATATATGCCACATATAGGTGTAAGTGTAGACTGGTAAGCTATGAAAAAATTACAATGAAAGGAAGTGAATAATATGAACGCAAAAATCTTAACATCAATTCTTGAAAAAACAGTACTCTTCGCAACAGCAATCTTTGAAATTATTGAACTCACAAAAACAGAATCAGACGACAAAAAAATTTCCTGAATCCCTTAATCCGCACATTGTAAACTCTATTACATAATGAAAGAGGGTGAAATGTATGCCACATATAGGTGTAAGTATAGACTGGTAAGCTATGAAAAATTACAATGAAAGGAAGTGAATAATATGAAGGCAAAAATCTTAACATCAATTCTTGAAAAAACAGTACTCTTCGCAGCAGCAATCTTTGAAATTATTGAACTCACAAAAACAGAATCAGACGACAAAAAAATTTCCTGAATCCCTTAATCCGCACATTGTAAACTCTATTACATAATGAAAGAGGGTGAAATGTATGCCACATATCGGTGTAAGTATAGACTGGTAAGCTATGAAAAAATTACAGTGAAAGGAAGTGAAAAATATGATTAAACTTGTAAATGTGATTTTTTAAAAGTGCTTCAAATGTTCAAGAAGTTCGGATATTGATGCTCATGACACATTATCAGAACTTCTTGAACAGAACATGAAATGTAAATTAAGTTTTTCAGGCGGATTTTGATAATATATTCTAAACAATTGACAAACATGATTTTTTATGATAAAATACTATATGAATCGGGGATGTAAAAATTAAACATATATTATGGGTATCGAGACATACAATGACCAGTGAGCAGTTGAGTGACTTGCAGAGAATTTACAAAAATTTTGAAATTATACAGTATGATAAAACTGTTGCAAATGTAAATGATATTCTGAAATTCAATGCAGATGTCTATGCGGTTGTACTTCCTTTAAATCTCATTTCAGAACTCCTTAATTCTACATCGTCAGATGTTATACAGCCTGTTTCTGGAAGAGTTGAAACAGGGGAGAAAATTCTGAACAAAGTCTCATCACAGCTTGAATCAGAGTATGTGTATAAACACGTTTACTGGCAGAAAATCATTGAATGTAAAATAACTACAGAAAGACTGTGAGGATATTAAATGGCAGATGTTATATTGACAAATCTAAGTTCACTCCGTAAACCAAGACCGGGAGAAGAACTGAAAGAATATATTTTTAAGTCAGATATAGGAGATATTAACGGAATACAGACCAATGATGCACCGGTTAAGTATCTTATCTCTTATTTGAATTGCAAGGGACGAAAAGCAGCAAAAATAATTGCAGTTGCAACTTCAGAAGCTGATGAAGCATATAAATCATTCTGCCAAATGCTTTCGGACTATGAAAAGGAAACCGGTATTAATATCCCTGTACCTGTGAAAACATATACATCTGAAAGTAAGATTGCTGAAACAATTCAGGATATAGTCAATGAAACCTCCATCAATGATAACATATATATTGATACAACAGGAGGATTCAGAAATTCAAGCTATCTGCTTATGGGTGTTGTACGTGTACTGGAATATTCAAACAGAATACTTGAAAAAGCAGTTTATTCCAAATTTATTCGGGAAAAAACAGAAGAAAATGTGATAGAAGATGTAACCGGACTTTATAATATGTTTGACCTTATCAATGCGGTAAATACTTTTACTTCGATTGGAAACTCTCATGAACTTGAAGAATATTTTTGCAACTGCGATAATGAGATAATCCAGAAAACTATAAAAACAATGAATGTTTTTTCTGATGAAATAACTCTTTGCCGTACATCTAAGCTTAACAATGTTCTTCAACAGCTTAACAATTGTCTTTCTGAACTGTCTGAGCTTAAATCTAATTCAAGAGACATTATACTTTTCAAAAGTCTTTCGGAAACTATCAGGTCAAAATTTAATGTTCAGAACGGTGATATTGAATACCCTGCAATTGTTAAATGGTGTCTTGACAGCAGACTGATTCAGCAGGCGGTTACTGTTTTTGTTGAAAAAATGCCTGACTATTTCTATCAGAAGAAGTATTTCACGGTAACCGATTCACAGCTTGAAGAAGTCAGGAAGAAAAACGAAAAATCTACGTTTGGTTTGTATTATGAACTTTTCTATACAAATCTTATGCAAGATAACTGTTGGTCGAAAAGCGTTATCATGTTGCTGAAAAGACTTGTTGAAAAAGTTGACATAAAAACTGTCAGAAATAGTTATCAAAAAGCAAGAACAGATGAAGAAATAATTTTCAATGCTCTTTTAGAGTGTCGGGATTCTGCCACATTCCTCAGCAGATTATCCGGAAAAGATTTCAAAAAATATGGTCTTGAATCTATGAGAAGTGATTTGAACCATTTCTTCAGAGTCAGAAATGCAATATATAAAAATGATACTTTAAACGATTTGGAACTGATAAACAAAAACCTTGAAAAGAATTATCCTGATGTTTATGAAATCCTCAACAGTGACTACTTTAAACTTCCTAATAATCCAAAACAGATTAAGCTTCCAAGCAACTCGAAACAATTTATAAACTTTCTTATGAATCCTAATCCGAATCATGTTAAACTGGTTGAAACAATCTTCGGAATCAAAAGAGAGTATAAAGACAGTCATCTTATGTTCATAGAAAATATATCAAAAAACAACGTATTTTCGGATTATACACTTACTGACAAACTTAGCTGTGAGGAACTTCAGAAGCTGTTCAGAGATATTTACTATGCAAAAACTTTTATAAGAAACAAACTGAATCATGCAAGTGAGAGTGACAGCGACGATGAAGAATTACGCTCATACTTTGCAAAGTATAATTACAAAATTGATAATGAACTTGATGTGGAAGATATAAGCAGACTTCTTTACCAGTCAATTGAAAATCTGAAATTATAAAGGAGATTTACAATGAAAAAATTTATCAGTATAAGCCCTCACCAGCCACCAACAAGATTTGAAAAAGGGATTTATGAGAATGTGGACAATGAAAAATTAAACTTTGATACCATGACAAGCTTTCCGATAATGCCGGTAATCAATGGTTATACAGTGGACGGAGAGGAAATTGAAGTTATCACTGTTGTTTCCGACTATGGCAATGCAGAAGAAAACTACAAAACGCTCATAGAAGAAATCAATGCACTTGCAGTTAAAAAAAATCTTAAGGTGACCTTCAAAAAAATAAGTATTCCTTATAGTCAGGATATTGATACACAGCTTGAGATGTTCAGCAAGCTTATTGACTGTATGGCTGATGAGGATAAGCTGTTCTGTGATATATCATTCGGAACAAAGGTAATGTCTCAGATTCTGACAATGACTCTTAATTACGGATACAGAATAAAAAACAATGTGTCTCTTGGCTGTATCGTTTATGGCGGAAAGAATTTTACCAATAACAGACTTGAAATTTATGATATAACTTCACTTAACTATATGGACGAAATTGTAAGAGTAATGGCAGAAAACCAAATTGCAAATCCAGCTGAACGAATAAAGGAAATGCTGAAATAACAGGTGGTTAAAATGAAAGAAATTCAGAAAAAGATATCCGAAGCCGAAAGACTGGAAACTGCTGAAATCAACGAGCTTGCTGAAAAATACTCCATTGCTGCTGCAAACGGTAATAAAACAGAAAAAAAACGCTGCTGGGGAAAACTGTATACAAAAGTATTCGGTTGTGAATTTGGCAGCGGAAAAAGCATATTGTACAGGAAACTTAACAATCTGGTAAAACATTTCGGTTATGCTGATGCTTTGAAAAAAAACGAATCAAATCCAGCTTTTACAAAGATAAGTGATTTATTTAATGATGCACTGTTCAAGTACGACCATACTAAAGGTTCTTTTTATGGCTTTGTAATCAGTTATTTCAAAAATACTCTGCTTGACGAAGAAAAGAGTAAGAATACAATAAGAATTAAAAAAGATGCGGACGGCAACGATGT
>CAMWRC010000131.1 GCA_947176565.1 uncultured Ruminococcus sp. | reverse complement strand
CCGCCATAGTGGTAGTTGTTTTTGAAGTCTCGCCGATTCCTGCCATTGCACTGTCAGGACGTCCGCCGCCCTTACCGCCTGTTAAAGCTGCCGCTTTCTGTACAAGTTTTCCTGCGTGTGCGCCTTTTTTCAATGCTTCCGGCGTACATACACAGTAAAGCGTACCCTTTTCACCGTTCACGCCTGCAAAAAGTGCAGCAACCGCATCATTTCTGTTTTTTATACTGTCGCCGAGCTTTCTCAGCTCATCTGGAGTTGTGCCGTCCATTCTTGCGGCAACCACTTTTACGCCGTTTATATCTGCGGCATTATCAAACAGAGCAGCTGTCTTTACGTTTGCAATCTGCTGATAAAGACTTTCAAGAACTTTATCCTTTTCCTTGAGTTCAGCAGCAGCAGCAGCACATTTTTCAGGAAGCTCATTTACATTGGCTACTTTCAGTGCCTTTGCGGATTTGAGAATAGTATTTCTGTATTCATTCAGAAGTTCCATTACACCCATACCGGTAACAGCCTCGATACGTCTCACGCCGGCTGCAACGGAGCTTTCCGAAACTATACGGAAAAGTCCTATCTGTGAAGTATTGGATATATGCGTACCTCCGCAGAATTCAATTGAATTTCCGGCTGTCACAACGCGTACAGTATCGCCGTATTTTTCACCGAAAAGTGCCATTGCGCCGAGATTTCTGGCTTCTTCTATAGGCATCTCAACCATAGTTACCGGAATAGCTTTCATTATTTCGGCATTCACAAGATTTTCAACTTCTGCGATTTCGGATTCTGTAAGTCCGCTGAAATGATTGAAGTCAAAACGACATGCTTTTTCATTGACAAGCTGTCCTGCCTGATGAACATGGTCTCCGAGAACCTGACGGAGAGCATGCTGGAGAAGATGTGCGGAAGTATGATTTCTCATGACTGCTTCACGGCGCATCCCATCAATGACAGCATCAACTTTGTCTCCCTTTCTGATTGTACCCTCGGTAACTGATGCAATATGCAGGAAATGCCCCTCAGATTTTATCGTATCAGCAACTGCGGCTGAATCTGTGCCGTTTGAAATAACTCCAATATCGCCGACTTGTCCGCCGCTTTCGGCATAGAAAGGTGTTCTGTCAAGCACGATGATTACATCATCGCCCTCGGAAGCAGATTCAACTTCTGCACCGTCCTTGTAAATTGCAAGTATTTCTGCATTTTCGGCAGTATAGTCAGTATATCCGGTAAATATCGTTTTCGGAGCATTCACCTTTACGCTGCTGTCAGCCCATGACGAACCGGCTTTTGCAAGATGGTCAGCTTTTGCCTTTGCTCTCTGCTCCTGTGCAAGCCCCCTGAAACGCTCAACATCAACAGTTATTCCCTTTTCATCGCATATTTCAACAGTCAGGTCTATCGGGAATCCGTATGTATCAGCAAGCTTAAAGGCATCATCTCCGCTCAGAACATTTTTTCCCTGTTCAGCAAGAGCAGCTGTAAAGCCGTTGAGCATATCAGTTCCCTTGTCAATTGTTTTTGCGAAAGCTTCTTCCTCAACGCCGATGATTTTCTTTATATATTCACGCTTTTCAGCAAGTTCGGGATATGCTCCTGCATTCTCATCTATAACAGTTTCGCACACTTCACAGAGGAACGGACGGTTTATTCCGAGAAGTCTTCCGTGACGTGCCGCGCGTCTGAGCAGACGGCGGAGTACATATCCTCTGCCCTCATTTGAAGGCATGATACCATCACCTACCATAAATGTGGTACTTCTGATATGGTCAGTGATAACACGGAGAGAAACATCAGTCTTTGCATCTTTTTTGTATTCAGTTCCGGCGATTGATGAAATATGTTTCATTATATTCTGTACGGTATCAACTTCAAAGATATTGTCAACGTTCTGCATAACGCAGGCAAGACGTTCAAGACCCATACCGGTATCAATATTCTTGCTTTTCATTTCAGCATAATTGCCATTTCCGTCGCTGTTGTACTGACTGAATACAAGATTCCATATTTCAATTATATTATCCTTATCGCCCTCGGCTTCAAATCCTGCGCGGTCGAGTTTTCTTCCTGCTCCTGCGCGGTCAAAATGTATCTCGCTGCACGGACCGCACGGACCTGAACCATGTTCCCAGAAATTATCCTTTTTACCGAGACGGATAATTCTGTCATGTGGAATGCCTATATTATTCTCCCATATCTGTTCCGCCTCGTCGTCGCTTTCATAAATAGTTATCCACAGGCGGTCAGCTGGTATTTCAAGCACATCTGTGAGAAATTCCCAAGCCCATGCAACGGCATTGGGTTTGAAATAATCTCCGAAAGAAAAATTACCCAGCATTTCAAAATATGTACCGTGGCGGGCAGTTTTGCCCACACTTTCTATATCCGGAGTCCTGATACATTTCTGACACGTTGTTACTCTTACATTCGGCGGCACAGCCTGTCCGAGAAAATATTTCTTCAACGGTGCCATACCTGAATTTATAAGAAGCAGGCTCTTATCTCCCTGCGGTACAAGCGATGCGCTTGCCATTCTTGTATGGTTTTTACTTTCAAAAAAAGACAGATATTTTTCACGAAGGTCATTAAGTCCTGTCCACTTCATATTTTTTACTCCTTTTCATTCTGCAATAATCATATACGGCTTCTGCCGATACAATCAAATACAATATCATTATAATTCAAATCTCTGGAAATGTCAATAGTTTTTTTAAAAATTCACTTACGCTGGCACATCATATTGACAATATCTCTAAAAACCGGTGCAGCCGAATCATTGCCGTAACCGCCGTCCTCTACTAAAACAGTCACGGCATATCTCGGCGAACTTGCAGGAAAAAATCCTGTTATCCAGCTGTGGCATAATTCTTCGTCGTCCTCATCAAACCGCCCTGTCTGTGCAGTTGAAGTCTTTGCTGCGGCTCTGACGTAATCCGGAGCGGCATTTGAACTCTCATTTTCATATATTGCTGCAATCATCATTTTTCTGAGTTCCGCGGCGGTTTCTGCGGTCATCACTTTTGAACGGAGCTGGGATTTTTCATTGCCTACCGTCTTTCCGTCAACTGTGATTCCTCTTACGATTCTCGGCATTATCAGATTTCCGCCGTTTGCTATTGCACAGGTCATCTGATTTATCTGAAGCGGTGTGGCGGTCAGTTTTCCCTGTCCGAAAGAGAAGTTTGCAAGCTCCGCCGGTACAAGAAGTTCCTTTGCAGACGGCAGAACTCCGGCTGATGAAATCATTCCGGCGCAAAGATGTATTTCACGTCCGAACCCCATAGAATAGGCAAAACTGCGGTACGATTTTATATCAAAACACCGGCTCAGCGATATGAAATACGGATTGCACGAATGCACAATGGCTGACGTCATATCCTGTACTCCGTGACCGTCCGCATCATGGCAGCGGAAAATCTGTCCGATTATATCACATTCTCCAGTACATTCGCTGATATATCCCGAGAAACCCTCATTAATTCCCTCTGCTGCTGTTATCAGCTTGAATATCGAACCGACACTATATGAATAAAGAGCGCGGTTTATCATCGGGCTGTTCTCGTCATCAAGCGAATCAGAAATATCAGTAACATCATATTCTGGAAAGCTTGCAAGGGCAAGTATTTCTCCATTTTTAACATCTGATACAATTACTGCACCTTTTTCGATATTACTTCCTGCCTTTTCGCATATACTTTGTATTTCACTGTCAAGAGTGGTCACAACACCGGATTCTGTTTTTTCGCTGCGGATTACTGTTTTTTCACCGCCTATCAATATATGACCGAATCCGTCTGTAGGATATGTGACGCTGTTCTCAGTATTTCCGGTTCTCAGAAGCATATCAAAAGCATATTCCAGTCCTGAAGCACCGCTGTTTTCCGATATATAGCCGATAGTATGCGGAGCAATAACATTACCGCTGTATCTTTCGGGTATCTCAAAAAACGTAAGACCTGCCGATTCTGTTCCCTTTTTTCTGCATCTGAATGCAAACGGCTTTCCTTCGGCATATTTTTCGGAAGCTTCTTCTTTATCCTCTGCGATTTCCTCAATCTCCGTGAGTTCCACGGCTGACGGCAGAACTACCGCTACTATTTTTGTTTTCTCATTTACAAGAGGCTTGAAATTCCTGTCATATATTGTTCCGAAACTGTCGCCTGCATGAATCGTTATAAAAGAACTTTCACGTGCTGTCTGAACGTGTTCCTGTTCCGTGGACAACCTGAAAAAATTTAGGGATATTCCAAAAAATATCAGAAAAAAAATAGATGTCAGTATAAGTATTCCATGTTCTCCGGATTTACGCATAAAAAATCACCTCTCAGGAATTATGCCCTGACAAGGTGATTTTATTCATTTAGAAATTTACTCAAGAACCAGCGTAAACGGTCCGTCATTTGTAAGGCTTACTTTCATATCAGCCCCGAAAATTCCGGTTTCGACGTGTTTTCCCTTACTTCTGCAATATTCCGTGAAATAATTAAAAAGCTGTTCAGCTTTATTGGGCTTACCTGCCTGTATGAAATTCGGACGGTTTCCGTGACGGCAATCCGCGTAAAGCGTAAACTGCGGAACTATCAGC
>CAMWRC010000130.1 GCA_947176565.1 uncultured Ruminococcus sp. | reverse complement strand
CCCGCTTCCCACTTTTGTTTTTATAAAGTCGGGTAGACCATATGATTCAAGCTTCCGGCGAAGTCTTGCAATGTTTACTGTAAGAGTATTTTCTTCAACATAGCAGTCTATCTGCCAAAGTTTATTCATGAGTTTATCACGGCTGACAACCTTTCCCCTGTTTTCCATAAGCGTCTGAAGAATCCGGAAATCATTTTTAGTAAGTTCAATGGTATTGCCTTTATATGTCATTGTTGTATCATTAATATTCAATACCGCACCATTATGTTCAAGCACCGGAATCCTGCTTCCCATATCATAAGTCCGGCGGAGCATAGCCTGAATCTTTGCTGTCATTACATTGAGGTCAACAGGCTTCGGAATAAAATCATCACCGCCCATATTCATCGCCATGACTATATTCATATTATCAGACGCTGAGGAAATAAATACAATAGGAATTTCTGAAATCCGACGCATCTCACTGCACCAGTGATAGCCGTTGAAAAACGGAAGCTTTATATCCAGCAAAACAATGTGAGGGTCAAAATCAATGAATTCTTTTATAACATCGCTGAAATTATCAGTACAATTTACTGAATATCCCCAGTTTGTCAGATGCTTTTTCATGAGAGCTGCAATCGTAAAATCGTCCTCTACAATATATATTCTGTACATTTTATCTGAACCGCCGATTCTTATTTTTATTCTGTCCCCTGCTCTCTTTACGCTCACTGAACAGAAATTTATTTGTCCCTGATATGGTCAGACAGGCAACCAGTATTCCTATTATCGCACCGCCGACTATATCAGTCGGGAAATGAACATACAGATAAATCCTTGAAAATGCTATCAGCAGCGCGATTCCAAATGATGGTATTCCCAGACGCTTATCATAATAGTACAATATCGTCGCCGCACAGAAACTGGACAGAGTATGACCGGAAGGAAATGAAAAATCCTGCGGATTGGATATGAGCATATCCTGAATTTCGTTTATCCAGCATGGTCTGTCACGCTGTATCAGATTCTTTACTGCAAGATTTCCGATAAGTACTCCCAACAGAAGCCCGATAATCATAGTTATACTGCATCTGCGATATTTCGCCTTTGCTGATATGACCAATGCTGTAGCTATCCAGAAAATTCCCAGATTACCGCACATAGTCACCGTCGGCATTACAGTATCAAGAAAACCGTTTCTAATATGTTCACGTACAAAATCAAGAATTTCAAGCTCAAATTCCTGCAATATCAACCACTCCTCAAAGTTCTGCCGAATACTACTTCAATACTGATTCTTGTATTGTGAAGTGCTTCGGAAGTCCCATTTCCATTTGTATATTAAGCTCTCCCTGTATTAATGGTAGAAAATATTTCAGAGCATTGTCAGTAATATTGTTTCCATGCGGCGTTATATATTCGTCAGGCAGAAATTTTTCATTATTTGCAATATCAGCCGCATCTGCTGTTTCAATGACAACTGTATACGGCATATCACTGACACGTCTGAACGTCATAACTTTTCCTGTGTTTCCATTAAGTGCACACCTGACTCCGGCAGAACCTATTGCCTCTGATTCATCTATATCTGTCCTTGAACAGATATGCGATGAACATCTCTGCATTACATTAAGTTCTATCGAACGTACTTTGCAGCCGATTTCGCGGCGCACTTCCTCCTCAAGATATTTTCCGATTCCTGAAAGATATTTATGCCCGAAATTATCAACAACACCTGACTGAACGCCGTCCGGAACTTCTATCCCCTCAGACACTGCCACAACTACTGCCTTATATTTCGCCATTTCATGACGCAAATCCCTTAAAAAACTTTCCAATGAAAAGCTTCTTTCCGGTACATATATAAGGTGGGGAGCTGTCTCATCAAGAGCATGAAGCACTGCACTTGATGCTGTAAGCCAGCCGGCATGCCGTCCCATTACTTCAACTATTGTTACTGACGGCATACTGTATACCGAACTGTCACGGATAATTTCCCTCATTGTAGCTGCAACATATTTTGCAGCCGAACCAAATCCGGGCGTATGGTCGGTTATACACAGGTCATTATCAATCGTTTTAGGTATGCCGATTACCTTTACATCAAAGGAAATTTCACGGAAATATCCCGAAAGCTTATTTACCGTATCCATTGAATCGTTTCCGCCGATATAGAAAAATGCTCCTATCTGCCGTTGTTTCAATGTATCTGCAATTTTTCTGTACACTGTATCATCATCGTGCCAGTCACAGAGCTTGTACCTGCATGAACCAAGTACGGTTGACGGAGTCTGTCTGAGAAGTTCCATATCTTCATTAGTACGTATAAGTTTCTTCATATCTATGAGATGGTCGTTTATAATTCCTTCTATTCCGTTTACCGAACCGAAAATCGCATCTATTTCAGGTTCTTTCAGTGATTCTCTGAAAACTCCTACAAGAGATGCGTTTATTGCGCAGGTCGGACCTCCTGACTGTGCTACTGCTATATTCATCATATCTGATTACTCCCATATTTAAATAATTTTTATCAGAAAACTCATGGTTTAATTATACAACAAAATATCCTCATTGTCAATGCTTGAGAAAAATTTAAACATTAAAAAGCATATAAAATCAAAAATATTTTTTAAGATACTGACCTGTATAGGATTCCTGACATTCTGCAATATCTTCCGGAGTTCCCTGAGCAACTATCATTCCGCCGCCGTCTCCGCCTTCTGGTCCTAAATCTATGATATAATCCGCCGACTTTATAACATTTAGATTATGCTCTATGACAAGAATAGTATTTCCCTGCTCCGTAAGTTTCTGTAATACATCTATCAGCCGATGTACATCTGCTGTATGCAGACCTGTTGTCGGCTCGTCAAGTATATATATTGTCTTCCCCGTTGAATGTTTTGAAAGTTCTGTGGACAGCTTCACCCGCTGTGCTTCTCCTCCGGAAAGCGTTGTCGCTGATTGTCCTATCTTTACATATCCTAATCCAACTTCCTGAAGAGTTTTCAGTTTATGGGCTATTTTCGGCAGATGCCCGAAAAATTCCACACCTTCATCTACTGTCATTTCAAGTACATCATATATTGACTTGCTCTTATAGCGAACTTCAAGAGTTTCACGGTTATAACGCTTTCCTTTGCAGACTTCGCATGGAACATAGACATCAGGCAGAAAGTGCATCTCTATTTTGATTATTCCGTCTCCCTCGCAGGCTTCACATCGTCCGCCTTTCATATTGAAACTGAATCTGCCCATTTTATATCCTCTTGCCTTTGCATCAGGCGTCTGTGCAAATAATTCACGTATATCCGTAAATACGCCGGTATATGTAGCAGGATTTGAACGCGGTGTACGTCCTATCGGCGACTGGTCTATACATATTACTTTATCAAGATTTTCAATTCCCTCTATAGAATCAAAACTTCCTGCCGATGTCTTTGCACGGTTCAGCCTGTTTGCAAGATGCTTATATATTATCTCATTGACAAGAGATGATTTTCCGCTTCCGGACACTCCGGTAATACATATAAACTCGCCCAACGGAATTGTTACATCTATGTTTTTCAGATTATGCTCTGCTGCACCTCTGATTGTCAGGAACTTTCCGTTTCCTGTACGCCTTTTATCTGGTACTGGTATAATTTTTCTTCCGCTGAGATACTGACCCGTTATTGAACTCCGGCATTTAAGAAGCTTTTCAACAGTTCCGGCAAATACTATATTTCCACCGTTTATACCTGCTCCCGGACCAATATCAACTACATAGTCTGCCGCAAGCATTGTATCATCATCATGTTCCACAACGATAAGCGTATTTCCTAAATCTCTCAGATGCTTCAATGTTGCAATCAGCTTGTCATTATCGCGCTGATGAAGTCCGATACTTGGTTCATCAAGTATATATAAAACCCCTACCAGTGACGAACCGATTTGCGTAGCAAGCCTTATACGCTGACTTTCGCCGCCTGACAGCGTTCCTGATGAACGCGAAAGCGTAAGATATTCAAGTCCTACACTTTCAAGAAAACCAAGACGTTCCTTTATTTCCTTAATTATGCGTTCACCGATAAGATTTTCCTGCTTTGTAAGAGTAAGATTATTGAAAAATTTGATACATTGCTTTATGGACATATCTGTAAGCTCGGATATACTGATACCTCCTACTGTTACTGCAAGATATTCAGGTTTAAGTCTTTTTCCGCCGCAGTCAGGACATTTAGTTTCACACATATATTCCTCTATTGATGCCTTTGAATATTCGCTGCTTGTTTCACGGTATCTCCGTTCAAGATTCGGAATCACACCCTCAAATCTGGTTATGTATTTTCCGCCGCCCAGAGATTCCGGACGATGCAGTTCGAGTTTCGTTTCTCCTGTACCGTAAAGAAATATGTCAAGCTGCTCTTTAGTAAGTTCTTTTACAGGAACATCAAGCGGAATATTATACAGCTTTGATATTGCATTGTAGTACATCGTGGATATAGATGTTTTGTCAAGACTGTTCCAGCCGCTGGCTGTTATTGCTCCGTCCATTATCGTAAGATTTCTGTTCGGAATAATCATTTTCGGGTCTATGCGCTGAAACATTCCCAGTCCGGTACATTTCTGACACGCTCCGACAG
>CAMWRC010000129.1 GCA_947176565.1 uncultured Ruminococcus sp. | reverse complement strand
CTTCGCGGCTGGGTAAAAGGATTCAGCTTGTCGGAGATGACCTTTTTGTTACCAATACAAAAAGAATTTCAAAGGGAACAGAAATCGGTGCAGGAAATTCTGTTCTAATAAAGCTTAATCAGATAGGAACTGTCTCGGAAACTGTCAAGGCTGTGAAGATGGCTCATGATGCAGGATATACAGCAGTAATTTCACATCGCTCCGGCGAAACAGCAGATACATTCATTGCTGATATGGCAGTTGCTTTAAATTCCGGTCAGATAAAAACAGGCGCACCATGCAGGGGAGAACGTATAGCAAAATATAACAGGCTTCTGAAAATAGAAGATGAACTCGGAAAAGCAGCTGTTTATTCGAATTTGCGGAAAATCTGAAAAAATTTTCTGAAAACTCTTGACAAATCCGGAACAGCATGATATAATAATATAGATTTTTATGAAAGGAAGGTGAGCATCATGTTTGAAATCAGATATTTTAACCGTAAAAACAGAATAAAACTTAAAACCGTAATCATGGAGCTTGCCTGCAATATAGATTAGTCTGACTTATTATCAGGAATAATTGTGTGCACCTCTGCTTGCGGCAGTGGTGCTTTTTTTGCAGGCAGTTCCGGAACTGAAAGGAATACTATGATTATTTTAAACGGAAAATACAATTCAGCAAAGGTATTTACTGATGTTATTGACCAGAATGCAATAGCACAGATAATTGAACTTTGCAGCCAGCCTATGAGCTGCGGTGAAAAAATACGCATTATGCCCGATGTTCATGCGGGAGCAGGCTGCACAATCGGAACTACAATGACAATAACAGATAAGGCAGTTCCGAATCTCGTAGGCGTTGATATAGGCTGCGGAATGGAAACAATAATACTCAAAGAAAAACATATAGAACTCCAGAAACTTGACAAGCTGATTTATGAGAAGATACCGTCAGGATTTGAAATACGCAGAAAACCGCACAGATATACAGAAAGAATAAATCTTGCAGAACTTTTCTGTTTTGAACATATTAATCCCATGCGTGCGGAACTCAGCATAGGAACTTTAGGCGGCGGAAATCATTTTATTGAGGCGGATAAGGGAAGCGACGGAAGAATCTATATTGTTGTTCATTCAGGTTCACGTCATCTTGGAGTGGAAACAGCTAAATATTATCAGAATGAAGCTTACAGCCGGCTTAATCTCAGCTCAGAAACTGAAATACAGGAGCTTATCATTCGGCTTAAAGCTGAGGGAAAAGAAAGACAGATTCAGCAGGAAATAAAAAAACTCGTAAGTACAAAACGTACCGGCATTCCGAAACATCTTGCCTATACAGAGGGTGAACTTTTCAGGCAGTATATACATGATATGAAGATAGTACAGGAATTTGCAATGCTTAACCGTCAGGCAATTATGGACGAGATAATCAAAGGAATGGGAATCCATGTGGCTGAAAGATTTACCACAATACACAATTATATTGATACGGAAAATATGATACTCCGCAAGGGAGCGGTTTCCGCACAGAACGGCGAAAAACTTATTATTCCGATAAATATGAGGGACGGAAGTCTTATCTGTACAGGAAAGGGAAATCCTGACTGGAATTTCTCCGCACCGCACGGAGCAGGACGGATTATGTCGCGTTCACAGGCAAAGGCAAGCTTTACCGTTTCGGAATATAAAAAGCAGATGAAAGGAATCTATACGACCTCTGTCAATTCCGGAACTCTTGATGAATGTCCTATGGCATATAAATCCCTTGATGATATAGCCGGAAATATAGATGAAACAGTTGAAATCAACGATATAATCAAGCCTTTGTATAATTTCAAGGCAGGAGAGGAATAAAGCTATGGGAACATTCGTGCCTTATGAAAAAATGAGCAAAAAGGAACGCAGAAAACTTGATTCTGCAAAACGCCGCAGCTGGAACGGTCTCAATCCGGTAACAAGAGTCGCGGATAAGGAAAGAAAATATTCAAGAAAAATCAAGCACCCTGAAAGACTTGTGTGAACAGGTTGAGATTACAAAAAACAGATTTGTATAATCACTAAAAATTTCTGTAGAATATTGTGCAGAATCACAGAAAATTGCCGGCGGCTTAAAAAATCATGGAATAGTATTGACATTTTCATGGAAAAGCGTTAAAATATGTATGTATGAGATTTAAGCCGTAAAGGCAGTAATATACGCAATATGCAGAATGGAGAAATGTTTATGATTAAGAAAATAGGCGTACTCACAAGCGGCGGCGATGCTCCGGGTATGAACGCTGCCGTAAGAGCCGTTGTAAGAGCTGCTATCAGCAGGGGTATGGAAGTTTATGGCGTCCGCAGAGGATATAACGGTCTTATAAACGGAGATATTATGAGAATGGACGAGAGAAGCGTAACTGATATTATACATCAGGGCGGTACTATCCTCTATACTGCAAGATGTCTCGAATTTAAGGAAAAAGAAGGCGTTGCAAAAGCTAAGGCAAAGTGTGATGAACTCGGTATCGAGGGTCTCGTAGTAATCGGCGGTGATGGTTCTTTCAGAGGAGCTGCTGACCTTTCAGCTATGGGTGTGCTTTGTGTTGGTCTCCCCGGTACTATCGACAATGATATTTCCTGTACAGATTATACTATCGGTTTTGATACTGCTATGAATACTGCTATGGAACTTGTTGACAAGCTCCGCGATACATCACAGTCTCATGACAGAATTTCCGTTGTTGAAGTTATGGGACGCGGTGCAGGTCATATCGCCGTAAATACAGGTATTGCCTGCGGTGCTACAGATATAATCACAAAGGAAGTTCCGTATGACCTCGACAGAATCGCTGCTACTATGCTCGAAAAGAAAGCAAGAGGAAAGCAGAATTTCGTTGTCATTGTTGCTGAGGGTATCGGTCATTCTCAGGAAATAGCTGCCGAACTCGAAAAGAAAACCGGCATTGAAGCGCGTGCTACTATTCTCGGTCACGTACAGAGAGGCGGAAATCCTACAGTCAGAGACAGAGTTGAGGCTACACGTATGGGCTATTATGCTGTTGAACTCCTTGAAAAGGGTATCGGCAACCGTGTTGTCGGAATTAAGGACAGCAAAATCGTTGATTACGATATTCAGGAGGCACTCTCAATGAAAAAGCCTTATGATTCTGAACTTCATCGCATTGCTGAGGAAATAGCATTCTGATTCCGGATTATATGTTGACAGAAAGCCGCCTGCATGAAACAGGCGGCTTTATTTATTCGTGATTCAGTGTTTGTCTTCAAAAACGGTTTCAATGATTTTTCCGGAGCTTTCCGGAGAGTACATCCAGCGGTCAATATGACGCGCGTCAGTGAAATATCTGAAATCCCTGCTGATTTCACAGTCGTCGCAAATGTCTACAATAACAAGCTTGACTTTCATTTTGTTCGGAATAATAGCCTTTATGTAGACGCTCACGCTCTGACCTGCCTTTACGTCGCTGCGGAGCTCTGCAAGACCCGCAAGATTTGGGGCGAGTTCTACAAATATTCCATAGTTTTCAACGGAACGCACTATGCCCGATACAGTTTCGCCGGCTCTGAAACTTTCAGCATTTTCTTCCCATGTTCCGAGCAGTTCTTTGTGTGTTAGACAGATTCTTGAATTTTCACGTGAACGTACTGCAGCCCGTATAAACTGTCCTACACGGAAACGCTGGTCAGGGTGAGCTATTCTTGAAACTGAAATGGAATCAATAGGAATAAGCGAAGGAACTCCGCAGCCGATATCAACAAAACAGCCGAACTGTTCAAGATGAGTTATGCGAGCATCGATGACATCGCCGGCAGCAAGTTTATCGCAGTATTCGCTGATGCACTGTTTCTGAGCCGCTGTACGTGATAATTCCGCTCTTATTCTGCCGTTTTCAGCAGATGAAAGACCTATAACCTTGAAGCAGACAATTTTATTCACCCGTGATATGACAGCAATATCACGGGTTACTCCTTCGGCGATTCCTACTGCGCCGTTTTCGCGCTGGATTATTCCGTCTGCGCACGGAAGGTCTACTATAAGATTATGGGAATTGTCGCAGACCGCGGCACGAGCTTCCAGTATGATTCCTTTTTCCATAGCTTCTGTAAGACCGTCAACAGATGAGATATACTTTTGATTTTCAGCTGTCCTGAAAAGACAGCCCTCGGGTTTGTAGTTCATATTTTTTACCTCCGAAATATTTTTTCATGATAAAAGATATTCTTTCCGGAGCGAAAATATGCTTAATACTGTGGTGAATAAATATTGTTTCCTCCCATAGCTGAAAGAATAGAATGAATTTCATGCGTTCCGCTTCCGTCGCATACAATGAAAACAGTAGTTTTCCGATTTCTCAGAGGTTCGGGTATAACGCTGTCAGTTGCCGGTGATTCAAGAACAGCTGTAAGGTAATTGTGCGATGTTACCGCTGTCGGAAGTACCGTATAACTCGTACCTCCGTGAAGTTTCTGTGCCTTGTCTGATATTCTGTTATAGATGTAGTTGGTTGAATATACTCCTCTTACGTTGTCTCTTATCTGTTTCAGGGCAAGCTCAGCGGTTTCAGGGGATTCAAAATCGGCAGTTACTCTCGTTACCATAAATTACTCCTTTTTATTTCAGGTTTTTGATTTGTCCTGTATTATATACTTTTTTTCTCTGTTTTTATTATTTTTACA
>CAMWRC010000128.1 GCA_947176565.1 uncultured Ruminococcus sp. | reverse complement strand
GATATAAAGATACATTCAGACCACCTGCTCAGAACACGTCAGAAGATGAATGAACTTCTTGCACTCAATACTGGCAAGCCGATTGAACAGATTGAGGTCGATACTGAACGCGACAATTACATGACCGCACAGGAAGCCTGTGATTATGGTCTCGTTGACAAGGTAATCGAGAAAAGGTAGGTTTTCTGAATTATGAGTGGTATGAATTTTTGCAGCTTCTGCGGCAGAAGTGAGGCGCAGGCAGGAAATATGTGCAATGCGGGCAGTGTGAGTATCTGTCAGCAGTGCGTACTTCACTGCAATGAGCTTCTTTTCGGTACTGCCTATGCAAAGGCTCAGAAACAAACTATAAAAAAAGAAAAAGACAAATCGCTTTCAAATATGAAGCTGATGAAGCCCGCGGAAATAAAGGCGCATCTCGATGAATATGTAATCGGTCAGGACGACGCTAAGATTTCTCTTTCAGTAGCCGTATATAATCATTATAAGCGGCTTATCAGTCAGGAGCGCAATTCTTCCGGAGATTCTAACAGCGTTGAACTCCAGAAAAGCAACGTTCTTCTTCTTGGTCCTACCGGTGTGGGAAAGACTTTTCTTGCGCAGACGCTTGCTAAACTGCTTGATGTACCGTTTGCTATTGCAGATGCCACAACTGTTACGGAAGCCGGTTATGTAGGTGATGACGTCGAAAATGTTCTGCTCAGACTTATTCAGGCGGCAGATTATGACATCGAAGCCGCTGAAAAGGGTATAATATATATCGATGAAATTGACAAGATTGCAAGAAAATCCGAGAATACATCGCTTACACGTGATGTCAGCGGCGAGGGAGTTCAGCAGGCACTGCTCAAGATTATTGAGGGTACGCTGTCCAATGTTCCCCCCGGAGGCGGAAGAAAGCACCCCAATGCCGAAGTATTACAGATAAATACTAAAAATATTCTGTTTATATGCGGAGGAGCTTTCGACGGACTTGAAAATATTATTCAGAAACGTATGGTAAAAGCTCCTATAGGATTCGGCGGCGATTTGAAGCCGACTAAGGAGATACGGAATAATATTTTCAAAAAGGTTATACCAAAGGATTTAGTCAAATTCGGCATGGTTCCTGAATTTGTCGGACGACTTCCGGTATTGTCGGTTCTGGAAGAACTTGACGAATCTGCACTTGTACGTATACTCACAGAGCCTAAAAATGCTCTGATAAAGCAGTATAGGGCATTGTTCGGATACGACGGCGTAGAGCTTGAAATCACAGACGATGCGCTTATTGAGGTAGCTAAAAAAGCTCTCGACCAGAAAACAGGCGCACGTGGTCTGCGTTCAATACTTGAGGGCGTACTGATGAACTCAATGTACAGCGTTCCGTCAGATGATTCTGTTAAAAAACTGCTCGTCACAAAGGAATGTATAACAGAGAACAAAGAACCGGAGCAGATACGTTAATAATTTCATATTCAGCAAAATATGGCTGCTGTATCATTTTTAGTGATGCAGCAGCCTTTTACTTACCGGAATTTATTATACTGTTAATTTATACGACATAATCACTTATCAGCCACAGCCACAGCCACAGCCGCAGTCATTGTTCTGAGTAGCTACGTTATTGCCGCCGCAGCCGCAGCTTCCGCAGTTCTGGAAAGCCATGAAGATGAGAATGAGGAGAATAATCCACATACAGTTGCCGTTGCCGGAAAAAGAATTACACATATTAAAAATCTCCTTTGAAGATGAATTTGAACCGCTTTTTAAGGCGTTTCATATTACATAATATGCCAATGGAAAAATTGTGTTACAAAATTTACATCAATTTGGAGTTTCGACTGTTATCGCGCGGAATTTGTGGCATAATATTATATATGCACGCTGAAACAGCGAGTATATGTTTAGAAAGGAGAAAGTTAATGAATACAGATAACTTCACGAGAAAATCCGCCGAGATAATAGAGGGAGCTGTTCAGGCGGCTTCTGAGCTGGGTCATACTTATGTCGGCAGCGAGCATATTCTGCTTTCAATATCACAGGACGCTTCTACTTTCGCTGCTGAGATACTAATAAACAGCGGCATCGCGTATGATGACCTTTATCAGGGGATAATCAGCTTTGTAGGTCAGGGAACTCCGTCTATACTGAATCAGCGGTATTTTACCACTGCTGCCAAGAGAATACTCCAGAATGCATGCAGTATAGCTGCAAGCGACAAGAAAAAACTTGCAGCTCCGGAACATATCCTTGCGGCGATTATCCGCGAACCGTCATGCAGTGCCTGTACTGTCATAAAAATGGCAGGAGGAAGTATGACCGCCATATGTTCGGGGCTTGATGTGATTTCCTCCGAGGCGGTACGTGAGGAGCTGTATAATGCTATAAAGCCGAAAGCATCTCATCTCCCGAATCTTTTCCGCTATGGCAGGAATCTTACAGGTATTTCACTTATTAAAAAAAATGACCCGCTTATTGGTCGGATTCATGAAGTTGAACGCGTAATGCAGATTCTTGCACGGCGCACAAAAAATAATCCCTGTCTCATAGGTGAGGCAGGAGTCGGCAAAACGGCTATAGTTGAGGGCGTGGCAGAGCTTTTTCTCCGGAATCTTGTTCCGGATTCGCTGAAAAACAAGCATATATTTTCTCTTGATTTCACATCGCTTCTTTCAGGAGCAAAGTACCGCGGAGATTTTGAGGAACGTGTAAAAGCATGTATAGATGAGGCAGTGAACGCAGGAAATATAATTCTGTTCATTGATGAAATACACATGATTGTTGGTGCGGGTGCGGCAGAGGGAGCGATAGATGCTGCAAATATAATGAAACCGCAGCTTGCACGCGGAGAACTACAGATAATCGGAGCGACAACTTTTGATGAATACCGCAGGACTATTGAAAAAGATTCCGCACTTGAACGGAGATTCCAGCCGATACACATAGATGAGCCTGATTCAGCAGCCTGCGTCGATATCATACGCGGACTGAAAAGCTGCTATGAAGATTATCATGGAGTCAAGATACCAGATAATATAATTGACCTTTCAGTGAATCTGTCAGTAAGATATATCAACGACCGCTATCTGCCTGATAAAGCAATAGATGTGCTTGATGAATCATGTGCATCAGCAAAGATACGCTGTCGGAAAGGTGCTTCGGTAAGCGAGGAGGACGTTTTGTCTGTGGTATCAGGAAAAACCGGAGTTCCGCTGAATAAGCTGAAATCAGATGACAGTTTCAGGCTTACCGTACTGGAAAAAACATTATCGGAACGGGTTATTGGTCACAGAAATGCAGTCAAGGCAGTTGCAGATGCAGTATACCGTGCAAAATCCGGACTTCATGACAGCCGCAGACCGGTAGCGTCATTTCTTTTTGCAGGACCGTCGGGAGTAGGAAAGACCGAGCTTGCAAGAGCATTGGCAGAATTTCTTTTCGGTTCGGAAAAGAATCTCATACGCATTGATATGTCGGAATATATGGAAAAACACGCTGTTTCAAAGCTTATAGGCGCGCCGGCAGGATATGTAGGTTATGATGATAATAACGGCAGTCTTTGTGAACGTGTAAGACGGAATCCCTATTCGCTAGTACTTTTTGATGAAATCGAGAAAGCAGACAGTGAAGTATTGAATATCATGCTCCAGATTCTTGATTATGGTATGCTGACTGATTCGTCCATGAGGAAAATAAGTTTCCGGAACTGTATAATTATTATGACATCAAATGCCGGCTCGGAGCTTGCCAATCATACAGATGTTGGATTCACCGGTACTTTTTCAGGGAACAGGAATTTAATGGAAAATGCTGTCCGCAGCCGGTTTACTCCGGAATTTACCGGCAGAATAGATGAAATCATAGTTTTCGGAAGCCTTGAACATGATGACCTCATGAAGATAAGCCGCAAGGCACTTGATAATCTTAAATTCAGGGCAGGGGCATTGGGAATAGACCTGAGCTATGGAAATGATGTTGTTGAAGCAGTAGCGGCAGCCAAAGATACAGACAGATACGGAGCTCGTCCGATAAAGCGCAGAGTTACTGACCTTATTGAAAACGAACTTGCAAAAATGATAATCGGTTCATATATACACAGCGGCGATACTGTCCGGCTTGAAGCATCAGGCGGAACGATAAGATTCAGTGCTGATAAAGCCAATCTGGAGAATATCTGTTCATAAGATTCAAAAATATTTTAATACAGACTCCGGAATTTCAGCAGTCCTTTCAGTGATTTCAACGCAGTTTTTCTGCCGGTTCTGTAAACTTCAAGCATAACATCGGGATTATGTTCAATGTGACCTATAGGGAGTTTTTCAGGCGGAGCAATTACAAATGCTCTGCCTTCTTTTTCTGCCTGCGCGATATATCTCAGCTGATTGTTATACATTTCAGGACGCTGTATGCAGCTTTTCACAAATTCAGGATATTTTCTATATACTGCGCTTATAACTGATGAGCTTTTTCCTTGTTTTTTTATATATCCGCGCGGCTGTGTAAGTATTACAACATTGCGTTCATAGCCGTTTTTCTCCATGAATCTCAATGGTATTGAATCCGAAATACCTCCGTCCAGAAGTTTTCTGCCGTCGATGCTGACTATCTTTGATGCCAGAGGCATGGAAGCCGATGCGCGCATCCATTCAAGTTCAGTGAAGCAGGCAGTTTTCAGACGTTTATAGACGGGTTTTCCGGTAGTTATATCAGTAC
>CAMWRC010000127.1 GCA_947176565.1 uncultured Ruminococcus sp. | reverse complement strand
GGTACAGATATTCCGAGACCCGCAGCGACACCAGTCATGCCGTCAAGAAGATTTTGACGGTATTCTTCTGGAATAGTTCCGATAATTTCATTCTGCTTTGAACCTTTTTCAATTATACTGTGAAAATCAGTGGTATCAACAACATTCTTTATACTGAAAGGCTTTACCATTTCACCATAGGCAGCTTCACGTCCGAGAGCTGCAAGATATATCGGACACGTCAGAACATAGGACTGTCCGAAAGCTGTACGTCTCAGGTCATCATTGCAGTAAATTTCGATATTGTTTGAAATAGTACCGAAATCACATTCAATCGGAGTAACAAAATGGAATATATCGTCAAGGTCTTTCAGAACAGCTTCCCTGCCTATTTCATCAAAAGATTTGGCAAAGAATATATTGCTCGAATTTACAAAAGCGGAATGCAAATCACGCTGTACCGGATAATTCCATACATTTTCATGGTCCCAGTTGACAATCGTAACGCCGTCATATGCCCATGTTCCCTCATCATACAGCGAATAGATTCCATGCTTGTCTGAAATTACTTCTGACATTATCTTGAAACATGAACCGGGCGGGAAATTCTGGAATGCCTTATTTCCGTAAGTTCCCCAAGCCAAATCCTCCTCTGTTTCCTGACCGTAATAATCATCGGGATTATATGACGGATATGATACCTGAGCCATAAGAGAACCGTCGCTCCTCATGACAACAGCTGAACCGATAAGATTTACGCTTTCCATATAATCATATACGGCTTTCTGAGTATCAGCATCAAGAGTAAGCTGGATTGACTGACCGAAATCACCGCCCTTTACGGGAGTAGGATTCGGAGTGCGGAGAATTTTATCATATATGAGGTCGTATCCCTCTGACATTTCGTTAAGCAGATTCGCAAACGCGATATTATTCGCATCATTTGTCATGCGTATTTCTTTTCCGTCGTCTCCGGCACTGCTGAACATAAGCATATCGCCGTCCGCATCATAAAGATTTCCGCGAAAAACAGGCGGTTCTGTAGTAGTCGTTGTTGCAGTTGTGGTCGATGCTGTAGTTGTTGTTTCAGTCTTTGTAACAACGGTGGCAGTCGTTTTAGCTGCTCCGGAAGTTACAGATTCAGATACCGGCGATTCCGCCTGTGAATTTCCGGAATTTTCAGAAGTTCCGGATTGCGTGCTGATTTCTGAAACAGTATCATTTTTCGATACAGTACCGTTTTGTATAGACGGTGATTCGATATTTTCTATAACACCAGCACATGATGATACCGGAATCATAGAAAATGCTGCCAGTAATGCGGCGAGTTTTTTTCTTCTGTTCATGAATATTATGCCCCCCTGAGTATGATATATGTACACTTTATTATACTACTTGCCGAGAAATATGTCAATACTCGTCATTAAACAGAAAAAATGCTGTTTTCAGGCGGAACATCGGGGATTCAAGGTGTTTTTACATCTTTAAACTGTAATAATTTTGAAACTTTTTTCATATAATAGACAAGATATTATGCTTCTCAGAATCAAATTATACACGCTCTAAGAAAGGAAAAATATATGAAAAAATTTATTCTATTATTTTCAGCTCTGATTTTTATGACTAGCTGTACTGTTCCTGATGACGAAAATATTAAGAATAGAAATCAGCAGGAAATAAACAGCAGAATTTCCGATGAACCGGAAAAATCATCAGAATCCGGATATGTACCGCTTAACTATGATAATCAGATAGGTATATGGCTTCCGTATATGGATTTTGAGGAATATATGTACGGAAAAACAGAACAGGAATACCGGTCGGCTGTTTCGGAAATTCTGGAAAGAGCCGCAGAAAACGATATAAATACAATATATTTCCATGCTCACCCTAATGGTGACGCATATTACAATTCTGAAATCTTCCCTAAAGGAATATTCTACGACGGAGATTATGACCCTCTGGAAATAATAACCGAAACCGCACACAATATGGGAATATCCGTTCATGCGTGGATAAATCCTTATCGTATGCAGACTACCGAACAAATGGAAAAAATATCAGATGATTTCATCGTGAAACAGTGGATAGCAGAAAATAATCCTATGGTGAAAGTCGTCGGAAACCGATATTATCTCAATCCGGCATATGATGAAGTAACTGAGCTTATATGCTTCGCAGCGGACGAAATACTTGATAATTATAATGTTGACGGACTGCATATAGACGATTATTTTTATCCTACAACAGAATTTGAATTTGACAGGGAAGCCTTTGAAACAGAAAGCGGAGATATAAATGAATGGCGGAGAGAAAATATAAATCATATGGTAAGCTCTCTCTATGAAACAGTAAAATCCCATGATATGAATCTTAAATTTGGTGTAAGTCCGCAGGGCAATATAGATATAGACTATAATAATCAATATGCAGATGTCGAACGCTGGACAAGTGTAACCGGTTACTGCGATTACATAGTTCCGCAGCTTTATTTTGGATTCGAGAATGCTGTATGTCCCTTTGAGGAGACTTTGCACCGCTGGGAAAGTCTTGTTGAAAGCGGAGACGTATCGCTTATAGTCGGACTTGCCGCATATAAACAGGGAAAATATGACCAGTGGGCAGGAGCAGCTGGTGAAAATGAATGGATAGACAATGATGATGTCATAGAAAGGCAGATAGAATTTGTAAAATCATCAGCTGCCGACGGCTACGCTTTCTATGAATAATACAAATATTTTTTCTGATTCATTGACTTTTGTTTCAGCAAATGATATAATTAGAATGTGTTCAAATAGTATAAATACTGGTTCTTAAAGGAGATGATACATATAAATTTCAGAAAATTTATTGCCTTAATTCTTTCATGCTGTATATCCGCCGCCGCAGCTCCTGCCGCCGGAATATGCAGCGATTCAGAAACCGCCGGCGACATAGATGGAAACGGCTACATAAATATATCTGATGCTGTAATATTGCAGAAATATCTGCTTGGTTCAGATAACCTGACTGTATGGGAAAATGCCGATTTATGCAGAGACGGCGTAATTGATACATTTGATATGATAATGCTCCGGAAAATGCTTGTTTCACGGAATACAAGAATTATTAGAGTAACTGATACAGAGACTCTTAAATCTGCGCTTGAAAAGGCGGAAGCCGGTGATGAAATCGTTTTAGCAGAGGGAGAATATATCTACAGCGGTTCAACCCCGAAAGGCAGAATGTTTACCGGAGAGGCTGACGGAACGGTATTAAATCCTATTATTCTGCGCTCAGAAAATCCAGAAAATCCGGCTGTTATATCCGGTACGACAACCGAAAGCAATTATGCTCTTACCATTACCGGCGATTACTGGATTATCGAAAATATCAAGGTAACCAACGCTTCAAAAGGCATTATTATTGACAATTCAAATAATACCAAGCTGATAAACTGCGAGGTCTATAATATCGGAGCGGAGGGGATTCATTTTCGCGACAACAGTTCATACTGTACTGCCGATTCCTGCAATATTCATGATACAGGAGTTTTATCTCCTGCTTACGGTGAGGGAATATATGTCGGAAGTGCTAAGAGTACGACTGGATATGGATTCAACTGCCATTACAATGTAATCAGAAACTGCACAATCGGTCCATATGTTGCCGCTGAACATATTGATGTAAAAGAATATACTATAGGCACGGTAATTGAAAACTGCACCTTTGATGGCAGAGGCATGAGCGGCGAAAACTCTTCAAAAAGCTTTGTGAACATCAAAGGTAATGACTGCATACTGCGAAACTGCACAGGTTACCGGAACGGCTGCGATAAAATCACGAGGGCATTTGAATCAAATCAGGTTGTTGACGGCTGGGGTCAGAATCTCTATATTTACGGAAATAAGGCATATATGGATACAGCTGTCAATTCTTCCGGCGGAAAAATGTATTTCCTGAATGCGTGGAACTGCTCAGCAACTGTATGGGATAATTTTATCGCATATGAAGACGGTGAACTGAAATCTGTTGACAACCCCAGCGACCAATGGAATTACTATAATACTAAGCTGCTGACATATGGAAACAGCAGTATGAATACGAATTATTAGAGCCTGTTCAGTACCTAAAAAAACACCTGAAACGCAGAAAACGCATTTCAGGTGTTCAATCTTTTCTAATCCGGTATAAGTATTATAGATAAAATTAACCTATTTCCACGATTTCGCCGTAAAGCTCACGAGGAGAACCGACAGCATTCGACTCATCAGTATCAATATGCATAGCGCGAGCATACTTCTCAGATACACGGCATACAACATCGCCGAGAACCGCACTTCTCTCAGGAGTATTTACCTTTACCCATACTACCTGCTTGTCAACAACTCCAAGCTCAGCAGCATCTTCCGGAGTAAGGTGGATATGTCTCTTTGCAACAATAACGCCCTCGTTTATTTCAACTTCACCGCATGGACCAACAATCTTACAAGCACCTGAACCGGCAATATCAGCGGATTCTCTTACAGGTGCGGCGATTCCGATAGAACGTGCATCAGTAGCAGAGAGTTCCACCTGTGTTTCTGGACGTACAGGACCAAGAATCGAAACGCCGGCAAGTTCTTTTTTAGGACCGACAATAGTTACGCGTTCTTCGCAGGCAAACTGTCCCGGCTGAGACAAATCCTTCTTCTTTGTAAGCTCAAGACCCTTGCCGAAAAGTATCTCCTGTCTCAGAGTCACAT
>CAMWRC010000126.1 GCA_947176565.1 uncultured Ruminococcus sp. | reverse complement strand
GTCATATATTGTGCATTGAGTTGAAAATATCCTCATGCATTGTATGAATGGAAAGTCCAAGCTTTTCGCCGAGATTTGTCATTCTGTCTGCCAGCACGGAGAAGTCATCGGTCATATCCGAAATATCCACAAGCATTATCATAGCGAACATATCCTGAAGAACGCTCTGTGTAACCTCTGTTACATTTACACCCATATCTGCACATATTCCGCTTACTTTGCTGAGTATGCCCACATTATCTTTTCCGATTACAGTTACTACAGCTCTCATAAAAAAATACCTCCTTGATATTATTTCCTGATATTATTTCAGAAATCACTTAACCGCTATTAATTATAACATATATTTCCAGAAAAATAAAGAGTTATTATTATTTTTCTTATTTAACTATATATTTTTTGATGAAACTATGGAAATCTTCCGGATTATATGTTATAATATAGGTTTATCTATATTCAGGGAGGCTGATTTTAATGAATCTTATCGACTGTCACACGCATACTCAGTTTTCTATGGACTCGGAAGCCGACATTATACAGATGATTGAACGTGCAAGAGAGCTAAATCTTGCCGCCTATGCAGTTACTGACCACTGCGAATGCAATTGCTGGTATCCGGAAGGGCATTACCATAATACGGAATTATTTGACTATTTCAATTATAAAGACGATTTTGAAGCCTCTGTTTCCGCTGTAACTGAACTGAAAAAAAAATATTCCGGATTCAATCTCATATGCGGTATTGAAATGGGTCAGCCGCTTGCCGATATTGATATTGCCAAAAAAATCGCCGCAGACCCGCGCCTTGATTTCATTATCGGTTCACTGCATCAGGTAGACGGAGAAAAGGATTTCTATTATATAAATTATTATCACATGACAACCGAGGAAATAAATAATCTTCTTGAAAGATATTTCACTGAGATATATAAAATGTGCCAATGGGGAAAATTCGATGTGCTTGGTCATCTTACATACTGCCTGAGATATATGAAAATACGCAACAGTATTACTCCCAATCTCAAAATATTTGATGAAATAATCGCTGAATCGCTCCGCATACTTGTGCAGAACGGAAAAGGCATAGAAATAAATACCTCCGGTATACGTCAGGGATTCGGAACTACTTTTCCGTCACTCAAATATATCCGGCTATTCAAGGAACTCGGTGGAGAAATTATTTCCATAGGTTCAGACGCTCATAAAGTAAGCGACATCGGCGCGAATATTTCCGACGGCATAGCTCTTGCAAAATCGGCAGGATTCGATAAAATCTGCTGGTTCAGGAAACATCAGCCGAATTTTATAAAAATATAAGACAAATATATAATTTATATATTTTAAATTCCCATCAAAGAAAGGAAATGATTTATATGAAAAACGAGATAATCAGAATATTACAGCAGAATGCCCGTATTTCAAACAGCGCACTCGGAGAAATACTCGGTATTCCTCCGGAACAGGCAGCGGCGGAAATACACCGTCTCGAACAGGAGGGAATTATTCGTGGCTACAGCGTAATTCTTGACGATGATAAATTCGACAAATCAACAGTATATGCCACTATTCAGCTGAAGGTAACTCCTCAGCGCGACTGCGGATTCGATGATATTGCAAAGACAATCATGATGTATGACGAAGTTGAAAGCGTGAGTCTTATGTCATCAGGTGCGTATGACCTCTCTGTTGAAGTCAAGGGCGGTAATCTGAAAGATGTTGCATATTTTGTCTCGGAACGCCTTGCAACAATTGACGGCATACTTTCCACATCAACGCATTTCATTCTGAAAAAATACAAGGAAAAAGGCATTTTCATCGACGATGATGAAACCGACGAAAGGGGGCTGGGTTAAAAGTGATTGATTATGATAAGATTCTTTCCAACAGGATAAAAAAAATCAAGCCCTCCGGAATCCGTAAATTCTTTGATATTGCCGCAACTATGGAGGGCGTTATCTCCCTCGGAGTCGGCGAACCTGATTTCTCTACTCCGTGGGTAATCCGCCGCGCAGCTATTCAGGTTCTCGAAAGAAAACATATCGTTTACGGTCCTAATCTCGGAATCGCTCCGCTGCGTGAAGCAATTTCAAAACGCATTGAAAAAAAACACAGAGTAAAATATTCCCCTGACAGTGAAGTTATCGTAACCGTCGGCGGTTCGGAAGCTATTGACCTCGCCGTACGCGGACTTATCGACCCCGGCGATGAAGTTCTTATCGTTGAACCGTGCTTTGTCTGCTATGCTCCTCTTGTGGAACTTATCGGCGGAAAAGCTGTTCCTGTTCCCACGAAAATTGAAAATAACTTCAAACTTACCGTTGATGATATGAAAGACAAAATAACAGAACGCACAAAGCTGATTATACTCCCATACCCGAACAATCCGACCGGTGCTATAATGACGCGCGAAGACCTCGAACCGATTGCCGATTTTCTCCGGAATACGGATATTATGATTCTTTCAGATGAAATATACTCCGAGCTTACATACGGCAGACGGCACTGTTCAATTATTGAACTTCCTGATATGGCTGAAAGAACAATTTATGTCAACGGATTCTCAAAGGCATATGCAATGACCGGCTGGCGTCTCGGATATGTTGCAGCCCCTGAACCGATAATACATCAGATATTCAAGATACATCAGTACGGAATTATGTGCAGTCCATACATAAGCCAGAATGCCGCTATCGAAGCTCTCAGCTCATGTGATTCAGAAATAGCCAAAATGGTTGATGAATATAATGTCAGACGACGTTATCTCGTAAATGAATTTAACAGACTGGGATTAACCTGTTTTAATCCCGAAGGAGCATTCTATGTGTTCCCATGTATCAGAAGTACCGGACTTACAAGCGAGGAATTTTGCGAACGTCTGCTTTATGAAGAAAAAGTCGCTGTAGTTCCGGGAAGTGCTTTCGGCGATTCCGGAGAGGGATATATACGCATTTCTTATGCTTATTCCCTTAAACATCTCATGGAAGCCATGAACCGTATTGAAGATTTCCTGAAACGTCTGGAGGCTGAAAAAAATGGAAAAAATAAAACTTAAATCGGCAGCAAAAATAAATCTTGCCCTTGACGTAACAGGAAGACGTTCAGACGGCTATCATGAAATTGAAAGCGTATTCCAGACTGTTGGCATCTATGATGAAATAACTGTTAAGCTTACAGAAAGCGGAATCGGGCTGATTTGCGAATCTGACGGTACTTTCCCATGTGATGATATACCTTGCGACGAAAGAAATATTGCATATAAGGCGGCACGGAAATTCCTTGACGAAAACGGACTTGAAATCGGCTGTAGAATCTGCATAAAAAAGGGCATACCATCACAGGCAGGAATGGGCGGCGGCAGCAGCAATGCTGCTGCTGTGCTGTTCTGCCTTGAAAAACTTACCGGAAAAGTATTTTCATCTCCCGAAAAAATCGGCGCAGATGTTGCGTTTTATCTTTGCGGAGGTACTGCATATGTTGCCGGAATCGGCGAAAAAATCACTAAGATTGCTGATTATTCCGGAAAAATACTCGTAATCGCCAAAGGAAACGAAGGCGTTTCAACAAATGAAGCTTATAAGGCAATTGATGAACTTGAAAATTATTCTCCGCTTGATATAAAAAATTTAGTCCGCGCCATAGAAAAAAAAGAAGATATTTCAAAGTACATAGGCAATATCTTTGAGAAAGCAGTGGAATTATCCGAAGTTGCGGATATAAAGCGTAAAATGCTTGCGTCCGGAGCTGAATCCGCCTGTATGACCGGAAGCGGTTCTGCTGTTTTCGGGATTTTCAGTGATTTAGAATCCGCACGCAGATGCAATGAAATTCTTGCAGGAAATTCCGTTTTTTCACGTATCTGTGAAACTGTTCCCGAATCATTTGTAATACTTGAACAATTATAATTAAAAAAATTCCGCCGTAACAGGCGGAATTTATTATTATCATGTTGCCGGAACTATCGTCTTTGTGCAGAGCCAGTCGCACCATTGCATATAATATCTTGCAAGAGGGTGTATGCCGTCAGAAGTATATGATTCGGTAAGATAACCGCTCGAATCATCATAGACTTCATTTATATCAATGTAGAATATCTTGGAATCGTCTGCAAGCGTTGCAAGCCTGCTGTTGAGATAATTTATTCTCTCGTTGTTTATTGCTGTGGTTTCTGCGGAATATGCAACATGAAGATTTCCCTGTATATATATAATCGCATTCGGCTGATTCGTCCTTACTCTTTCAACAATCTTTCTGTATTCGTTCATCGTGAATTCAAAATCGTTTCCGACTTCATTTATTCCCAGCATGATATATACTTTGCCGTACTGCTTGCTCTTGATTATGCTGTCAAAATTTGTGCCGTTCACATATTCGCTGTCGATATTGGAAGCCGCAAGACCAACCGAACAGAAGAAATCAGAATTTACAAATGTGCCGTATTCCTTTATTCCTACAGTACGGGAATCCCCGATAAACAGCGCGTCATCAAAATAGCTGAGTTCACTCTGAACAAAACTGCTGCTCGGAACAAAAGTAAATTCAGCATCGGTAACCGGCTCAGTATCAGCAGAAACAGGAGCAGCTTCCGAAGTATGTACGCTTTCGGGAGAAGCAGAAGTTTCAGGAGAAACTTCCGGCGTAATATCCGGTGTACTTTCCGGCGAAGTATTTTTTCCTGCCGGAGAAGCAACATCACTTGTAACCACTGGAGGAGGAGGAACGTCAAAATTTTTCTTTGCATCTGCACTTG
>CAMWRC010000125.1 GCA_947176565.1 uncultured Ruminococcus sp. | reverse complement strand
TATTATACTATATATTCTTTTTCTTGTCAATAGTTTATGTTAACATGCTCTAATTCTCTCGATGTCATTATTTTCAATAAACTGCCTTATAATCCTGACAGCATTTTTCTTCAGGTAGGCTCCGGCGTCCTCATCGGCAGTACAGAAGAAGTAATCCGCAATCAGTTTGAACTTGATCTTATGGCTGAACTTACGTGAAAAGTCTTTTTTAAAGAGCATACCTATTGCATCAGTTATTAATTCGCCAGCGTTTTTAATTTCTTGATAATCTATTTTTAATTCATTTCCGTTTATTATTATGCTTGTAAGACTAATGCAATATCCAAAAGCCCCGTCTGCTATACTCTTTGCGCTGTTGGATATTACTACGCTTGTAAGGCTATGGCAATACTCAAAAGCCTCAGCCCCTATACTCGTTACACTATCAGGAATTGTTATGCTTTTAAGCCTTGCGCAAAACGCAAAAGCATTATCTCCTATACTCGTCACGCTGTCGGGGATTGTTATTTCTGAGTCGTTGCCTCTGCATTTTATCAGTACGCCATTTTCTATTTCAAAATCCATAATTATATACTCCTTTTGTGATATAATTATTATGTCTATAATATTCTTTCATGAAAAAATTTCCTCTTATTTATCCATTTCAAAAATTATACCATAAACAAAACAGCGTGTCAATATTTCAGAAAATTTTTCAAATCGCTTGCAAAATCAATAATACTATGATATAATAAGATATAAACGTGCTTCGGCACAAATTTTAATCTATGAAAAGAGGAATTTATAATGCCTGCAAATATTGTTGTCGGAACTCAGTGGGGAGACGAGGGAAAAGGTAAAATTATTGACATCATTTCTTCACGTGCAGATGTCGTTGTTCGTTCACAAGGAGGAAATAATGCCGGTCATACCGTTGTAAACAATGGAGAAGTATATAAACTTCACCTCATTCCGTCCGGTATTCTCTATAAAGATACTCTCTGCCTTATCGGTGCGGGAGTCGTTCTCGACCCGAAAGATTTCATCGGCGAACTCGATAACCTCGAATCAAGAGGAATCTCAACAAAAAATCTCAAAATCGACCCTCGCGCACACGTTGTTATGCCGTGGCATATCACTCTTGACGGTCTTTCCGAAGCTTTCCGCGGCGGAAAGGACATCGGCACTACAAAGCGCGGAATCGGTCCTACATATATGGATAAATACGAAAGATGTGGAATCAGAGTATATGACCTCGTTCACCCTGATGTCCTTGCCGAAAAAATCCAGACTACCGGAAAACTGAAAAATAAAATCATCACAGAAGTTTATGGCGGAGATGCTTTCGACCTTGACGCTGTAACTGCTGAATATACTGAATACGGAAAAAGACTTGCTTCATATGTTGATGATGTTTCAGTCCTGACATTCGAAGCTGAAAAAGCCGGAAAAACTATCATGTTTGAGGGCGCGCAGGCTACGCTTCTTGATATTGATTTCGGTACATATCCATATGTAACATCATCTCACCCTCTTTCTGCCGGAGTATGCATAGGTTCAGGCGTAGGTCCGAAAATGATTACAAATATAATCGGCGTTGCCAAGGCATATACAACAAGAGTCGGAAAAGGACCTTTCCCAACTGAACTCGATGATGAAACCGGCGACAAAATCAGAAACGTCGGCGGCGAATTTGGTACTACCACCGGCAGACCAAGAAGAACTGGCTGGTTCGATGCCGTTATCGTACGCCATTCAGTAAGAGTAAACGGACTTGACAGCCTTGCTATAAATAAACTTGATACGCTTGCCAATATTGATACGCTGAAAATCTGTGTAGCTTATAAAAAACCCGACGGTTCAGTTACTGAACATTTTCCTGCTGTTCTTGAAGAACTGGACGGCTGTGAACCAGTATACGAGGATTTTGAAGGCTTTACGGAAGATATTTCACAGTGCAGAAGCTTTGACGAACTTCCTGAAAACTGCCGGAAATATATCGCACGCCTTGAAGAACTCGTAGGCTGCAAGGTAAGCATGATAGGAGTAGGTCCAGACCGTTCACAGATAATTGAACGATAATAAATTCATTATCTCCATAATCCAATAAAAGGTGGTGCAACAATAATATGGGAATTTTCAGAAAATCCGCTTCGGCAATCCTTGCGGCAGCTCTTATGCTCTCCGCTGCTATTCCGTACAGTTCAGGTACGTTTTCCGTATTCAATGCGGAATCAATAAACGCTTCGGCAGCTGATACACCTTATTTCAGCAGCTATGACGATGCCGCTTTATATCTCAGACAGCAGCTTACGGAACACGTTGAGGAAATAACTTTTCAGGTTCCGGTAAAAGACAGCGATTTCAGTGAAACCTCCGACATCATACTTTCAGCTGCTCTTGAAGAAACAAGAAACAGCTATGAAGGTGACTATCTGAGACTCTCTTTCAATAGATATAGTGTCTCCGGCTACCGTACAAGCAGATACTACGAGCTTTCATATACTCCCAGATACCGCATTTCGATTGAACAGGAAGAATATATGACGCAGAAAATAGCGGAAGTACTCGACGAACTGAACATAGACGGTATGGACGACTATAATAAATTAAAAACCATATACGAATATATTATAAATCATGTGGATTACGCATACGGCTCATCTGATGAACTGAGATATACTGCATACGGTGCTCTTGCAGACGGTACAGCTGTATGTCAGGGATATGCGGTTCTCCTGTATCGTATGGCAAAGGAGGCCGGTATATCATGCCGTTTCGTCTCCGGTATAGCCGGAGGAGGCGCACACGCATGGAATATCGCTGAAATAAACGGTATATACTATTACCTTGACAGCACATGGGACGATACAAGCCTTTCTATTGAATACTGCGATTACTTCCTCAAAGGCACTGAGGATTTTGACCCTGTCGGAGACCCTGATACTCATGTCCTCGACGCTCCGGAAGATGCTGACAATATCTATGATATTGACTATACTTCCGCAGAATTTCAATTCATGTACCCTATAAGCCTGTATTCATACGATACTGAAAATCCAACATACGGCTATAATATCGGCGATATAAACGGAGACGGAATGGTTGACTCTTCTGATGCTTCGATGATACTCCAGACATATTCTGCACTCTCTACCGGTGGTTCGAGTCCTCTCAATCATTTTCAGGAACGTGCCGCGGATTTGAATAATGATGGATATATAAATGCTGTTGATGCATCTCTGACTCTTTCATATTATTCATATGCTTCCACAGGCGGAAAAGATTCTGTTGAGAATTTTTTAAAGACTCTGATTCAGGAAGGGTGATTTTTTTAAATGAACAACGAAAACAATACCAGCGGACTTGATGATATTGCATACAGCGCACCACCGAAAAACAGCGGTCCTACAGGAGTTTCAGCACCTATACTTGATGATATAGAATATGTTGCTCCGTCTGCTAAAAAAAGCGGACCTACAGGTGTATCAGCTCCTGTACTTGACGATATGGGAGCTTATACTCCGCCTGTATCAGCAAAAAAAGGCGCACCTACCGGAGTTTCAGCACCCGTGCTTGATGATGATAATACTCCGTATCAGGCGGAAAAACAAGACGTACTGATTATGACAGATGAGGAAATAATAGCAAAATTCACTCCTGAACAGCTCGAATCATTCAACCGGTTTCCGGAAGCAAATAAGCAGTCTGTTCTTGACAGCATAAGAAAACAGTTCGGAGCAGTTGCTCCTCCGGTAAAGGTGACTGCTCCTGTTCTTGACGAGGATAATTATACTCCACCGCCGAAAAAACAGGAAAAACCGCCTGAACCACAAAAACCTGTTACTGCTCCGGTACTTGATGATGCACCCGAACCCACTACATACAAGCCGAAATTTGTAGACGAGGACCTCGAACGTGCCAAGAAAGAAGCTGCTGTGAAAGCTGTATCCTCACAGCTTGTATCAGACCAGAAAGACTCAAAGGAAAGCCTGCGAATGATGCTCGAACTCAAAGAGGAACGCCGGCGTGAACTTGCTGCAAAAGGATTCAAGGTATGTATTGTTCTCGGAATTGTCGGAGTTGCGGCTGCAATTGCGTTTTTCCTGCTCTACAGTGGTTCTCTTGGTCTTACATATAAGGACGGAATAAGCAGTATTGCAAGTATACTGAAAGAATCATCATTATATATTGCCGCAGCTATGGCTGTATCGTCACTTGCTCTTATGTCCGGATTCGGATTTGTCAAATCAATTGCCACTCTTGTGTATGTTGTATCGGCTATTGCGCAGATTTTCCCCGGAATCGTAATGATACCGCAGCATAACGGAAGTCTGCCGCTTACGATAATCCTGTACATAGCTTCTCTTGCCGGAACTATCGGCGTGATTTTCGGTATGTCGGGAATTGAAGCTGTATCGCTTTATTTCAAACGTGAAATGCACTGAATACAAAAACATCGTGAAAGGAGCAGTTATGAGTTACAAGAATAACGGTATGAACCCGAAAAAAATATTGAATATGTTCCTGCCCATTGTGGGAGCTGTATTTATTATAGTAATTTCAACACTCTATATTCTCTACAAAAGCTGGAGCAACAAGCTTTATTTCGAGAAATGGAAAGATTATGAGGACTGCGGAGTCTGAAAATCCCTGATTTAATAAAATCAATAAAGAATGCTGTACGGATTAAATCAACTCCATACAGCATTCTTTATTATTTAATATTTAAAAATTACCACTCAAAAAATAACACTTAAATTTTAAAACTTAGAAATTAACACATAAAA
>CAMWRC010000124.1 GCA_947176565.1 uncultured Ruminococcus sp. | reverse complement strand
GTATCGCCTAAAATAGCTGTATGGTCAAGTGAAATTGAAGTAATAACAGAAAGTAAAGGCGGAGGAATAACATTTGTACAGTCAAGAAGTCCGCCGATACCTGCTTCCAGTACAACAATATCACACTTTTCGCGTTCATACCACAGCATAGCGACCGCCATTGTGATTTCAAACTGTGAATACGGCTGGTCATCAATCACATGAATTAAAGATTCACATATTTCACAGAAAGATTTTTCATCAATTTCCATGCCATTTATACGGATTCTGTCGGTATAATGCATCACAAACGGCGATGTGAACTGTCCTGTTTTATATCCTGAATAAATCAGTGCATTTGAGATATACTCCACTGTTGAGCCTTTGCCGTTAGTTCCTGCTACGTGGACAAATTTCAGCTTCTTTTCGGGATTTCCAACAAGCCGCATTAAATTTTCTGCACGCGACAAGTCAGTAACCGGATTGCCGGATTTACTGAAAGAATTAATAAATTTCATGCATTCATAAAATTTCATCATCAATATGGAATCTCCTGCAATTCAGCCTTTGAGACCGCATCTTCCAGAGTCATTCCCCTGAAATCCTGTGCATTGAAATATCCGCCCTGTTTTCTGTCGTCAACGAATGCCCCAACAAGAAGTCCAGGGATTGCAGTTTCCGGCTCAAAATAGGCATTCTGTCCGCCCATATCCGTCTTGCACCATGCAGGATTTGCAAGACTTATTATAATATCTGTATCACAATATGCATAAGCCAAATCCCTTGTAATCTTGTCAAGCGCAGCTTTACTTGCGGAATACGGAGCTTGTTGGGGTTCGAGATTAATATCGCTTGATGTATTGATAATTCTGCCGAATCCGCGTTCAATCATCTTAGGCAAAAAGTGATAGCAAATCATCATTGGAGCTATTGTATTTATCCTGAAACTCACTTCAAATTCAAAAGAAGGAGTTTCAAGAAATTCTGTTCTGTATGTTGTCTGCAATCCGGCATTATTGAAAATTATATCAACTTGTATGCCCATTCCGTCAATTTCAGCAAGCATATTTTCAAGCTGTTCCATATCAGAAAGTTCAGCACCGATTGTATATGCCTGTATTCCCTTCTCTGTAACTTCATCAAGAATTTTATTACAGTGTTCCTTTGTTCTGCCATGAAGTATCAGATTACAGCCCTGCTCCGCCATTGCAAGTGCAATAAGTCTGCCAAGACCCCTGCTTGCACCTGTAATCAATGCCCATTTTCCCTTTACGTTTACCATACCTGCTCCTTAATATTCGTAATCAATGCACGCTCTGCTGATTTTGATTTCTGCAATAAATGCACCAAATTCCTTATGTGCAGGGTGAATCTGATAAGCATTCAGGTCATCAATTGAATCAAAGTCACATATCAGTGCAATTGTGTAGTTACTGTCGGGTGCGTCAGCGGAATTTATTACAACTTTGCCTTTTTTGATTTCAGAAACATTCTCAATAACATTGTTAAAACGTTCCTTAGCTTCTTCCGCCTTGCTTACATCATTAAGCTTGAACATCACAATATGTCTAATCATTTTATTATTCCCCTGTAATGTAAATATGGTCTTTCAACTGTTTATAATATCATAGCTTTCGTCAATGATATTGCACAATATCTTAAAATCAATCTTATCATCAAGAATTATCGAAATCCAGTTCTTCTTATTCATATGATACCCAGGAAAGCACCTGCCCTCACTGAGCAGGCACTCTCTTGTAACAGGTTCACATCTAAGATTAATAACATCAACCAAAGAATTATCATCATATCCAAACTTGGATTTTTTCACCTGTAAAACTGCCGCATACCATTTTCTATTATTTTTATTTCTCAAAACAAATGTATCAGGAGTTTTAGCCCATAGATATTCAGGTTCTGTGGAATATTTACCCCTTACATAAGCAATAATTCTATTACGCATTATTTTTTAAAAGCCTCAATAGACTGATTAATCTTAGCCATTTTCTCCTCAGCCTTTGCAAGCTTTGCCTTTTCGGCTTCAATAAGCTTTTCGGGAGCTTTTGCAATAAATCCCTGATTATTCAGCTTATTGCTCAGGAAGTCAATATCTTTCTGAACCTTTGCCTTTTCTTTTTCAAGGCGTGCGATTTCCTTTTCCTTGTCAACGAGCTCGTCCATAGGAATAAAGATTCTTGCGCTGTCAGTTACAGCATTGGCGCAGTTTTCGTGAACCAGAGTTTTTCCGGCTTCGACTGATGATGCAGACGCAAGCTTTTCAAAGAATACCGCACAGCCTGTAAATAATTCAGGTTCGTCCGTTTCAATCAGCAGTTTTGCCTTTACTGACGGAGGAACATTCATTTCACTGCGTGTGTTTCTTACGGCTTTTATTGCAGAAATAATCTTTTCAAACTGCTTTTCCTCGTTGTCAAAATTGAATACAACCGTACTCTGCGGATACTCTTCAAGTATAATCATGGACTTGCCGTTAGTGAGAACCTGCCATATTTCCTCAGTAATGAACGGCATGAACGGGTGCAGTAATTTAAGCATACCCTGCATTGCCCACACAAGAACGTCCTGAGCTTTTTTCATGGTTTCACCACCAGCCTGAATACGTGGCTTTGTAAGTTCAATGTACCAGTCACAGTAAACGTCCCATATAAAGTCATAGAGTTTCTGCGAGACAACACCAAGTTCAAACTTTTCAAGATTTTCATTTACTTCTCTTGCAAGAACGTTGAATTTATTGATGAGCCACTTATCCTCGAGTTTGAGTTCTTCGGGGAGTTCTTCAAATTCATAGTTGTCGGGAAGATTCATCATGATAAAGCGTGAAGCATTCCAGAGCTTGTTTGCAAAGTTACGCGCAGCCTTGACCTTATCGTCAATATATCGCATATCGTTTCCGGGAGAATTTCCGGTAGCAAGCATAAATCTGAGAGCGTCCGCGCCGTATTCGCTGATGACTTCCAGCGGGTCGATTCCGTTTCCGAGAGATTTTGACATCTTACGTCCCTGAGAATCGCGGACAAGACCATGAATCAGAACAGTATCAAAAGGAACTTTTCCCATATTTTCAAGTCCGCTGAACATCATACGGATTACCCAGAAGAATATTATATCATAGCCGGTAACAAGTGTATTTGTAGGATAGAAATAATCTAAATCCTCTGTTTTTTCAGGGAATCCGAGAGTTGAGAACGGCCACAGAGCAGAGCTGAACCATGTATCAAGCGTATCAGGGTCTTGTCTCATAGGCTTTCCACATTTCGGGCATACCGCGCTGTTTTCCTTTGTTACGGTCATTTCTCCGCATTCGTCGCAGTAGAATGCCGGAATCTGATGTCCCCACCATATCTGACGGGAAATGCACCAGTCGCGGATATTTTCAAGCCAGTGGAAATAAATCTTATCAAATCTTTCTGGAACGAATTTTGTATCGCCGTTCTTTACGGCATCAATAGCAGGCTGTGCGAGGGGCTTCATCTTCACGAACCACTGTGTTGATACTTTCGGTTCAACAGTAGTACCACATCTGTAGCAAGTTCCGACATTATGGCTGTATTCCTCAATTTCAACAAGTACGCCCTCTTTTTCCAAATCCTCAACAATAGCCTTGCGCGCTTCGTATCTGTCCATTCCGGCATACTTCGGATAATCGTCAACAATAGTTGCATCGTCGTTCATGACATTAATAACGGGCAGATTATGACGGAGACCGACTTCAAAATCATTAGGGTCGTGAGCAGGAGTAATCTTAACCACACCCGTTCCGAAATCCATTTCAACATAGTCATCTGCAACAATCGGTATTTCGCGGTGAACGATAGGCAGTATGACAGTTTTTCCCACAAGCTTCTTATAGCGTTCGTCATTTGGATTAACAGCAACGGCAGTATCACCGAGAAGTGTTTCGGGACGTGTTGTTGCAAGTTCGAGATAATCATCAGTATCCTTGATTCTATAGCGGATATGCCAGAAATGACCTGCCTGCTCCTCGAAGGTTACTTCGGCATCAGAAAGGGACGTGCGGCATTTCGGACACCAGTTGATTATACGCTCTCCGCGGTAAATCAGACCTTTTTCGTAATACTTGACGAATACTTCCTTTACAGCCTTTGAGCAGCCCTCGTCCATAGTGAAGCGTTCTCTTGACCAGTCACAGGACGAACCGAGCTTTTTGAGCTGTTCCACAATACGTCCGCCGTACTGTTTTTTCCATTCCCAGGCACGTTTCATGAAACCTTCGCGTCCTAAATCCTCTTTGGAAATACCCTCTTTTCGCATAGCCTCAACAATTTTAGCCTCAGTTGCAATTGCCGCATGGTCTGTTCCGGGAAGCCACAGTGCGGAATATCCGCTCATTCTTTTCCAGCGGATAAGTATATCCTGAAGCGTTTCATCAAGAGCATGACCCATATGAAGCTGTCCCGTAATATTCGGCGGCGGAATCACGATAGTATACGGTGTTTTCTTCGGGTCTGCTTCTGCACGGAAGCAGCCGTTTTCATTCCATGCCGCATAGATTCTGTCCTCAAAATCCTTTGGATTATACGCTTTTGCAAGTTCTTTTGCCATTGTTTCTAACTCCTTTTGTAAACTCAGAAATTTATTCCATACTATTATAGCATAACTATCAAAAAAAATCAAGCATCTTTGTACGGAAATCAATTTTTAGAAAAATAATTAGATTCTACCTGATTTTGTAGGGACACGGCGTGACGTGTCCTTACATATAGAAAATTTTACTAAAATTATTTTGAAAATTGATTTCCGTGGATTTTTTGTAATCCATATTGAAACAAAGGCGGCTTTATGA
>CAMWRC010000123.1 GCA_947176565.1 uncultured Ruminococcus sp. | reverse complement strand
CCGGTAAATATAGAATATCCGCCGTGTTCAGTGGCGATATTGCGTATAAGTTCCTGAATAAGAACGGTTTTTCCAACGCCTGCACCGCCGAAAAGTCCGATTTTACCGCCCTTTGCATAAGGAGCGATAAGGTCGATTACTTTTATACCGGTTTCAAGAACTTCCACGACTGGACTCTGTTCCTGAAATGACGGGGCTTTGCGATGGATTTCCCATTCTTCGTCAGCATTGACATCTCCCATTTTGTCGATAGGTTCGCCGAGAACATTGAACATACGTCCGAGCGTTTTTTCACCAACAGGGACTTTTATACATGAGCCTGTAGCAGTGACTTCCATATTTCTGCTGAGACCCTCACTTGTTGCGAGCATGATACAGCGGACAGTACGGTTTCCCATATGCTGAGCGGTTTCCATGACGCGTCTTTTGCCGTCGACGGATACGATGAGGGCTTCTCTTATAAGAGGGAGTCTGCCTGTGGGAAATTCCACATCTATTACAGGTCCTATGACCTGAGTAATTCTGCCTTTTTCCATTTATTTATCTCCTGATATTAACATAATAGCCGGTTTCTGAGAAAATTACAGCGGACGAAGTTTACCGTATATCAGAAACTATTCTCAGAGTGACACTGCACCGCCGCAGACTTCGGTGATTTCCTGAGTTATAGCCGATTGTCTTGCTCTGTTGTAAAGAAGTGATAATTCTTTAATCATATCCTTTGCGCTGTTGGTAGCTGCGTCCATAGCGGTCATGCGTGACTGTTGTTCACAGCAGAACGCTTCCACCATTGCGCCGTATATGATTCCCTTTGCGTACTGCGGAATAAGATAATCCATAACTTTTTCCGGTGACGGAACAAATGAAGCTTTCGGAAGCTTTTTAAGCGTGCCGTCCTCTGATTTTCCAAGATGCCGGCGTTCAAATGGAAGAAGCTGTAATTTTCGTGCTTCCTGAACATTTGATGAAACCATATTTGTATACAGCAGCCATACTTCGTCAAGTTCTTTTTTCTTGAATTTATCAAGAACTATATCAGCGATTTCAGCCGCGCGGTAAAGCGTAGGATTCTGTGTAGTATACAGAAATTCGCCGTCAACATAAGCCTGTTTTCCTGATTTTATACGCCGCTGGAAGTACATACGTCCTACCTGACCCATAACGAAAAGATAGCAGTTATCGAGTTCAGGGGCTTCATCAAGTGATTTATCAGTATATTTCAGGATAGTCTGATTATAGCTTCCGCAGAGACCCTTGTCGCCGGTAATTACGATATAGCCTCTTTTCCTTTTTTCCGGCGGAATATCTGAACGCCTGTCGAAATACATCTGTCTGATATGCGGAGTATGTTCAAGAACGCTGTCAATTGTTTCCTGAAGCTTGTAAAAATACGGTTCTGTGGAATCAAGTGCCTTGCGTGCCTTTTTCAGTTTTGATGATGATATGAGATACATAGCATTAGTTATTTTGAGTATCTGCTGTATACTGTCGATTCTTTCGCGTATTTCTCTTATATTAGGCATAAGCTCACCCTATTCTTCAAATGCTGAAATGATATGTTCTATACGTTCAGCAAGTTCATCAGTGAGTACATGTTTTTCTTCGAGTTCTGCTATAATATCAGTGCCGTAGCTGTTGATATAACTCATAAGTTCGCCGATATACTCTTTCATTTCTGACGATTTCACATGACGGAACAGTCCATGCTGTGCTGCATACAGAAGTATTACCTGTTCATAGTGCGGACGCGGATTATAAAGCGGTTGTTTCAGGAGTTCCGTGAGCATATGACCGTGGTCAAGAAGTTCAGATGTTGCCGTATCAAGCTCCGAGGAGAACTGTGTGAAGATTTCCATTTCCTTGAACTGTGCAAGGTCGATACGGAGATTTCCGGCAGCTTTTTTCATTGCCTTTGTCTGAGCCGCACCGCCTACTCGTGATACGGAAAGTCCGAAGTTCACCGCCGGACGCTGACCGGAGTTGAATAATTCGCTTTCGAGGAAAATCTGACCGTCCGTGATAGATATTACATTAGTCGGGATATATGCTGATATATCGCCGGCAAGCGTTTCGATTATCGGCAGTGCAGTCAGTGAACCTCCGCCGTGTTCGTCATCGAGACGGCTTGAACGTTCAAGCAGACGCGAATGAAGATAGAAAACATCGCCGGGATAAGCTTCACGTCCGGGCGGACGGTGGAGCAGGAGAGACATCGCACGGTAAGCAACGGCGTGTTTTGACAAATCATCATATACAATAAGAACATCTTTTCCCTTTGACATGAAGTATTCTGCGATTGCTGTGCCGGAATACGGCGCAATATACTGGAACGGGGCGGGTTCACTTGCCGAAGCTGAAAGCACGACGGAATATTCCATAGCTCCGTATTTTTTGAGTGTATTTACAACCTGTGCGACCGTTGAGGATTTCTGACCTATAGCGACGTATACGCATATAACGTCCTGACCCTTCTGATTTATGATAGTATCGACAGCAATTGATGTTTTACCAGTCTGTCTGTCGCCGATGATAAGCTCACGCTGTCCGCGTCCTATAGGGAACATGGAATCTATAGCAAGTATTCCGGTCTGGAGCGGAACACTTACGGATTTACGTTCAATGACACCGGGAGCTTCACGTTCAATAGGAAAATAATCTTCAGCGGTTATCTGTCCGAGTCCGTCGATAGGCATTCCGAGAGCATCTACAACACGTCCGAGGAGTTCATTGCTTACACCGATTCCGGCGCGTTTTCCAGTACGTACAGCAGATGAGCCTTCCGTGAGACCGTGGTCATCTCCGAGAAGAACTACACCCACGGAATCATCTTCAAGATTCTGGACAATTCCGCGGATACCGGTTTCAAATTCAACCAGTTCGCCGTACATAACGCCGTTCATACCGTGTACGCTTGCGATTCCGTCGCCGAGACGGGTGACGAATCCTGTTTCTGAAACGCCTGATTTCACATCAAAATCGTGGACTTCGGTTTTGAGTATTGATATAATATCTCCGGATTTTACGTTGCCGTACTTTGTTTCGACAGCCTCCACTGCTTTTTGTTTGAGTGTTTCATGCATTAAGCGGAGACTTGAACGGAAACTACGGTCAAATTCCACATCGCCGGCATTGAGTATGAATCCGCCGATAATATCGGGGTCTTTGCGGTATTCGATTTCAACGTCGTCCTTTGTGAATTTTTCCATTATGAATCTGCGCAGTTCAGCCTGCTGTGATTCTGTAAGAGGAGTGACATAGCGGACAACAGCTTTGATACTGCCTTCTTTTTCGAGCAGAATATCCTCATACGCCGCGAATATTTCATCAAGGGAATCCGTGATGCCGGATTTCACGGCATTAATCATGGGACGTTCAAGGCTTTTCGGGAAAATCTGTTTTATGATATTTCTTTTTTCATCAAGAGTCACGAGAGGATTGGCAAGCGTTGACTGAACATCAGGGCAGGCGGAAAATACGCCTTTTGCGGTTTCGATATCCTCTTTTTTTATGTTTAGCCGGACAAGCTCATTGAGGAACGATTTATTTTTATCATTCATCGTTTCACGCCTCCTTGTCTGCAAGGAACTCATCAACGAGACGGCGGTTCTTTTCGTCATCAAGATTAGCACCGACTACCTTTGAAGCTGCTTCAATTGCGAGGTCGGCAATCTGTGAATGTGCTTGCTGAATAACGCGTCTGCGTTCATTTTCGATAGTTTCGCTGGCTGCGCTGATTATTTTATCGGCTTCGTTATGTGATTTCTGAATAATAGCGGCGTGTTCCTCCTCAGCACTTTCATGGGCTTTCCGGAGTATCTGACCGGCTTCTTCCTTAGCGTTGCTTATTGAATCGGAATACTGCTGTCTGAGTTCTTCCGCTTCTTTCTTAGCCTTTTCGGCGTCGTCAATATCTTTCTGGACAGATTGTGTTCTGTCATCAAGCATTTTATTAATTGGTTTAAACAGGAATATTTTAAGCAGTACAAAAAGTATAACTACATTTAATACCGCCCAGAAAATACTCCAGAATTCAAAATCAAGCATTTTAAAATCCTCCGGATAATAATTTGTTCCGGAGCGTTTCCGGCAGCGGGCATATTAATATACACGCTGTTGTTCATGCTCCGGTATACTTTTCTCATTTTCCGCCGAGGAAAAGAATTATAAGGAGAGCGATAACAAATCCGTAGATAGCGGTAGCCTCAGCAAGTACACAGCCGAGAAGCATCGCACCTCTGATATCGCCTTTTGCTTCAGGCTGACGAGCGATAGCCTCCGTAGCCTTTGCTGTTGCGACTCCTATACCAACACCTGCGCCTGCGCCTGTAAGTACGGCGATAGCTGCTCCTAAAGCGACTGAACCCATAATAAAAACCTCCATATTTTAATTACGAAAATTGATTTTTTTCCGGCGTTTAACAGAGCCGGTTTTTAATCCTCAAGTGCTTCTGACATGAAAAGAGATGTCAGGAAAACAAATACATAAGCCTGTATGCAGCCGTCAAATATATCGAAATAGAGACTGAACGCTACAGGCAGACCGCCCGGAATAAGCATCTTTATGAGTTCCATAACGACGAATGCGCCGAGTATATTTCCGAAAAGACGCATACACATTGAAAGCGGGCGGGTTATAAGTTCCAGAAGATTCATAGGAATCATTACCGCCATAGGGTGCGCGAAGCCCTTGAGCCAGCCTTTGCCTCCCTTTTCGATAATTGCCGTGACCTGAATCAATATGGAAGCCATTACAGCGAGAGCCGCGGTTACGTTTATATCCTTAGTCGGCGGAACGCATCCGAAAA
>CAMWRC010000122.1 GCA_947176565.1 uncultured Ruminococcus sp. | reverse complement strand
CCATTCGCCTATGGCTGAACCGTCAAATGCATTTCCGCCGAGTTCGGCAGTTTCTTCAGTGTCAAGACTTGCCACATCAACATACAGCAGAACAGATAACGTATTGCCGGATTTTTCTATTACAGGGCTTCCGGTAAGTTCGATTTCTTTTCCGTCGATTTTCAGGGAGATTATTTTACAATCTACATTTTCAACATTTTTTATACCGTCGGCGGCGAAACCGAGCATATAAAAACCGTTCGGCTTTATATCGTCCATCATATTTTTATAGCCGTTGCTGTCTGCGGTAACTTTTACGCTGTAGTTTCCGTCGCCGGATATCTTTGCAACCTGAGCATCATAGGCAAGTGTTCCGCCGAGATAGCCCATATAGCTTGAAGTATAATCGCCGTCAACGACAATCATATAAGCGTCGCCGTTTTCCGCCATGACTATATCATCGTAATACGGGTCACTGCTACTGAGAATATCCTGTATATCATCATAGTCGAAATCACTGTCTTTAATTAAATCATTGTCTGTATCTTCGTTATCATCTTTATCAATGTCTTTATTATTATTGCCGAAAGAAAAATCACTGTCGATGTCATCATCTTCATCATATGTGAAAGCATCGTCGGGGTCATAACCGCCGAAGTCGTTTCCGTAAACAGAATCTGTGATTATTTCAGCCGTTTCATTTGCGGTTTTGCTGTCTATACCGAGTTTATCAAAAATGCTGATTATGAATTTATTCATAACGTCCTGTTCAACATAGTCTGCCGGAAAATCAGCACTGTCTGAATTTATATCGTACGCGCTGTTTTTATCGGGAATATTTATTTCCGCGCCGTCATTGATGGATATTTCAACAGTTGCATTGCCATAATTTACATCATCAACTATTACAGCAGAAGAAATTTTCTGTGAATTTCCGTCTGATTCAAAAGAAAGGTCAAACGAGCTGTCATCGACGTTCGCTACTGATACAAATCCGCTGACGTAGCCTTTTTCTTTGTTTATGATTTCAATATCTGAGAAATTAGCAGAAACTGTCGTATCTTCCATTAACATATCAAGTGTTCCGGTATATTTTCCGTCTGATTCTGTCATTGAAAGATTTGTAAGGAAAACATCTTCATTATTATCGGAGATACGGATTTCACCGCATATATTATCGCCGTCCATACCTATGACAGCACGTGCAGACGAGTTTTCGTCCGGCTCATCAATTCCGAATCCGCGGATACAGCCTTTCGGGTCGATATACGTACTCAATACAGCACCTGATGTTATAGAGCTGTCAATATCAGCGATAAAATCATCGAATGTTTCGGCATATTCCTCAGAAGTAGCTGTTTCTGTTCTGTCGACTATGATGCTTTTCAGGAGTTCATCATTTTTTGCGGTTTCCGCGAAGTCTGTCATCAGACTTTTTATAAATTCTGCGTCCGCATCAACGGAAACGACGGTATAATCAACTGTGATTGCACCGATTTCCACAGCTTCTTTCTTCTCCAGCGAGACTTCGGAAATGTGATTATTATACACCTCAAAATATTTCAGGACAAGGCTTTCAAGTTCTTCGGGAGTCATTATTGATTCCGCATCTCTGAAAGCTGCCTTGAACTCATCAATCGCAACATTATTTGTATCATCGCTGAGTGAACTGTAAATCCACTGTTCAGAAAGTTCAGGAATACGGAAGAACATATCGAGGGTTTCTGTATCTGCCGCAATATCTACAGATGTGATAGGCTCTCCGTTTACTTCGGCATATATATTTCCGTTTGCGGCTGATTTTTCAGAAGATGCTGAAATTCCGAGCTTCACATCATTCAGACTGTTGATGAAATCGGCGGCTTCCTGATTTTCTTCGCCGTCAAATTCCTCCATAAGCATAGTACGAACTTCATCGCTCAGTTCATATTTCAGCGACATTCCGGTATTCTGACCGCCTGAATACATCTCGATGGAATTTCTGTAGCTTTCGGACATTTTACGTGCTGTATTCTCGGAATTATTTGAGATTACCCACGAATAATATTTTTCGGGGCTGCTGACAGCGAGTTTGACCTGATTTTTGACATAATCAGACATGGAATACGCAGCGATTCCGCCGCCTGCGGCAACTACCAGAACACCTGCGGCGATTCCGGCGGCAGCTGCACCTTTCCGGCTGCGTGCCGGCTCAACGCCGCTTACTGTATTATTATCGTTCATAAATACACTTCCTTAAAATAGTATATCATTATTATATCATCATGGATTAGTTATGTCAATAGAAAAAACGTCAGTTTTACTGGGGTAGTTTATTGAAAAATATATTAATATTATCTGAATATTATTTAAAATGATTTCTACGGAAAAAGACTTGTAATAATTTACAGAGTATGCTATAATAAAAATCAGGAACGAATACTATGATAAGCGGAGGTGCTTCCGATGATACAATACTATATACATGAAAATGGAATAATGACAGAAATTACGGAAAAAAGAGATGGTTGCTGGGTATCGGTAATAAATCCCACGCCCGCGGAGATAAAACAGCTTATTGAAGAATACGGCATAGACAGCGGATTTGTGAAATCATCGCTTGATGAGGAGGAATCGTCCCGTATAGAACGTGAGGACGAGCAGACGCTAATAATAATAGACAGTCCGGTATCATCTATGGACAGCAGTGATACAAAGATATTCTATACAATGCCTATGGGAATAATTTTAACGGAAAAAAATGTATTTACTGTATCGCTTAATGAAACGCAGATAATAAATGAAGCTGTAAGAGGAACTATCCGGAATCTCCGTCCGGAACTGAAAACAAGATTTGTATTGCAGCTTCTGCTGAGAATAGCGGCAATGTTCCTGTATTATCTTAAACAGATAGATAAAATTTCATCATTGGCAGAACAGCAGCTTCATAACGCAATGAAAAATGAATTACTTATGCAGCTGCTTGCTCTGGAAAAATCTCTGGTATATTTTTCAACTTCACTCAAAGCAAATGAAGCGACAATAGAGAAGATATTCCGCGGACGTGTTATAAAGCTTTATGATGAGGACCAGGATTTGCTTGAAGATGTACTTATTGAAATGAAACAGGCAATCGAAATGGCGAGTATATATTCCGGAATCCTTTCAAGCATGACAGAAGGATTTTCATCTGTTATCTCAAACAATCTGAATATTGTCACGTGGCGGCTTACAATTGTTACAATTATAATGCAGATACCGAATATTATATTCGCATTTTACGGAATAAATACAGTCGATTTGCCATTGCCGTATACATGGTTTCCGATAGTTCTTGCGTGTGTCACAACAGCTGTGGCGGCGTTCGTACTTCTCAAATGGAAGAAAAACTGAAATAAATCAATAAAAAATCACCGTATTGTTAAATAACGGTGATTTTTTGCATAATCAGAACAAGTTCTTTAAGTTATCATTATACTTCTGTCAGCTATATTTTCTATAAAAGCCGAATCATGCTCAACAAAAATCATAGAAGCTGAACTTTCAAGAATCAGCTTTTCAATTTGAATCCGTGAAATAATATCAATAAAATTCAGTGGTTCGTCCCAGATATAGATATGTGCTTTTTCGCAAAGACTTCCTGCAATCAGAATTTTCTTTTTTTCTCCGGCACTGAAATGCTCAATGTCATGTTCAAATATTTCACGGGGAAGTCCGAGTTTTCTGAGAATTGTAAAAAATAGACTGACATCAATATTGAGGTTTCTGGCATAGGCTATAGGACTACCGTGTAAATGGTCTGTTTTCTGCGGAACATATGAAATTTTTAAATTATTATTTTTTATAATATTTCCGGTGTATTCAATGTCTTCGCCGCAGATAAGTTTTAGAATACTGGACTTGCCGCAGCCGTTTTTTCCTACAACTGCAATACGTTCGCCTTGATTTACAACAAGGTTTATATTTTCACAAATGACTCTTTCACCATATCTCAAAGATAAATTCTCAAGCTGGATAAGTTTTTTTGAATGAAATGTGAGAGGCTGAAATTTCAATTCGGGAGTTTGTTCGATATTATGAAGAAGTTTACTCTTTTCCTGAACAGCTCTGTTCTGACGTTTTGCAATTGATGCAGAACGTGACATGATTTTTTTTGCTTTAGCTGCTTCAGTTGGTCGTCTGGATATGTTTTTTTCAACTCTTGTCGGGTCAAATCCTATTTTTGCACTTTCAGCCTTATCTGACCATTCAGCAGTACGCTTTGCAGCTGATTCAAGATGTTTAATATCTTGAATCAGCTTTTCGTTTTGTGCAAGTTCAAAACTATCTTGCATATCTTTGTTTATTTGCCAGTCTGAGTAGTTACCCTTCTGAAGTTCAATACTACATTTATTTATTGACAGTATATGGTCTGTACACATATCGATAAACTTTCTGTCATGAGATACAAGAATAAATCCTTTTTTACGGCTAAGATATTCACCCAGTAAATATCTGTTGTCACTGTCAAGATGATTTGTTGGTTCATCAATCAGTAGAAAATTATTTCTGCGCAGAAACATTCCTGCAAGCATAGCTTTTGTCTGTTCACCGCTTGAAAGTGTGCAGTATTTCTGATAATCAGCATATTCATTAATTCCAAGCAGTGACATCTCACGATAAATTTCCCAGTCTTCTGCATCTGGTGCTATTTCACGGATAACATCAATAGTGAAAGCATCACGATTTCTGACATCATATGGGAAATACTCAAAATCAACATTTGAAATAATTGAACCGTGTCCTGTAATTTCTCCCAGAAGAAGTTTTAAAAGAGTAGTTTTTCCTCTGCCGTTACGTCCTATAAGTCCCAGT
>CAMWRC010000121.1 GCA_947176565.1 uncultured Ruminococcus sp. | reverse complement strand
AATTTTAAAAATACACTGATTTGTTCAACAAACGATTTGATTAATGGAATACTTATGAAAATCACAGCACCCCGCCCCCATAGTTCCGCCGCCGATGCAATTGCTGATTCTCCGCTGTCGGCACACAGTTCACACGTTATATGAGTAATAAGACTTATCGCAGTCGCCTTGAAAATAAGAGTCATATAGCTGTCTGATACTCCTGCATCTGCAAATATATCACGTATATCTGTCATTATCGGAGCGGCAAATCCCATAAATCCGACCATTACACCCGAACACACCGCTATTGCAAGAAGCATAGACTGTTCACGGCAGTGCTGACGGAGAAGAACCGCAAGAATCGCGGAACACAGGCAGAATGCCGCCGTTGCAATACATCTGTCTATCATAATCCGAATACAGTTTTGACTGTCTCGAAAAGTCCTCCGATTTCCTGCACGATTATCACGAGAACAACAATAAGTCCTGCAAGTGTAGTCATCATTGCCTGTTCTTCACGTTCGGCACGTTTCAGGACAAGATTAAGAACAGCAACTATTATTCCTGTTCCGGCAATTTTAAAAATCAAATCAATATCCATTCCCTCACCTCATCACAGTATCAGGATTCCTGCCATTATCCCGAAAAGCAATCCTGCTGCACGATACAGTCTTCCCTTTTTTATAAGATTTTCGCGGTGTATGTCATCTATTTTCTTTAATTCCGCCTGTAATCCGGAAATCGCTTCAATCTGGCTTGCGGAATCACTGCTTCCGAGAATTTCGCCGAGTCTGAACAGAAGTTCCCGTTCTTCCTTCCCCACGCTTTCATCTTTTTCAAGCGATGTACGCCATTTTCCGCGGAAATTCTCACCGGCGGAAAATTTTTCAGGCAGACAGCGAATAAATTTCAGTGATTTCAGAGAACTGTCAGATTTGAGTTCACGGCATATTGCAAAAACGTCCTCTGATTTCCTGTTAAGCAGAATTTTGACCCGCTGAAAAAGATGTTCTATTGCCGCACATATCCTGCGCTTTTCATTGAGTTTTTCCGCAAGGGAACAGCCGATAAGTCCGCCGACGGCAGTGAAGATTATCGCCGCAGCAATTCTGAAAATCATTCCGCAAGTCTCCTTATTTCCGCTATTTTTCCGGGATATTCCGAACCTGCCATCACTGCCGCATATCTGAATATTCCGAATTTCACAAGTTCCGATGCAATTTTCCGCCTGATAATTTCATCAAAGCTTCTGCCGTGGATAGTCGCACAGAAATTGACTCCGCAGCCCACGCTGTCCGTTATTGCCTTTACATCTTCAGCCGTTGACAATTCATCACAGAATATGAAATCCGGCGATAATGTTCGGACTGCCGAGACAATTGATTTTGCTCTTGTATTTCCGGTGAGAACATTTGTCAGTGTACCGACATCATTTTCAATTACTCCTCCGCTGGTATATGCAATTTCATTACGCTCGTCCACCAGAACCGTTTTCCGCCGGTTTCCTATTAGACGGCATAAATCACGCAGTACTGTAGTTTTTCCGGAATTTACACCGCCGCATATCAGAAGTCCGCAGTTTTCGGCTGCTACAAGCTCGTACAGCTGGGAAGCACAGCCTGCAACATTCCGCGAGATTCTGAAATTCAGTCCGGTTATATCAGTCAGCACGCCGTCAGAATTACAGATTCCGGACATTCCGACGCGTACTCCCCCCCGAAGTACAAAGCAACCGTCGGTAAGCTGACGCGTACAGCTATGAATCGAATAATGGGACAGAGCGTCAACAATTCCAGATATTTCAGCAGGAGTAACAATTATCACAGCTGTATTGTTTGCGCTTGCTGTAGTTCCGCTATATGTAAGATATTTTATCTTATCCGGATATATCAGCGCAGCAGCTCGTCCGCTGTTTATCCGCAGTTCGCTTATATTTTCACAGATTCCAAGATTAAGCAGCGGTTCACGGATTCGCTGCGGCAGATACTGCGCGATAACTTCATTGCTTGTACATTCCATAATTTTCCGCTCCCTTCTCTAAATCATATGCTGTATGCAATATTTTTATGCAAAAAAAACAGCCCGCCGAAGCGAGCTGTAATTTTTTGAGATTATTCCTTTACACCACCGAGTGCAACACCGGCAATAATGAATCTTGAAAGACATACATAAGCGATAACGATAGGAATGATACTGAGGGCAATAGCCATATAAACAGCACCATAGTCATTCAGTGTATCTGATGACTGAAGAGCCTGAACCATCATCGGAAGTGTCTTCTTTGAAGTCTTACCGTCAACGAGAATCATACTTGGTGTGTAGAAGTTGTTCCAGCTTGCGATGAATGCGAAGATTGCCTGAACAGCAATAGCCGGTTTCATCATAGGAATTGCGATAGAAACGAATGTTCTGAGCTCTGTACATCCGTCGATTCTTGCAGCCTCAACGATTTCGAGAGGGAAAGATGACTTCATGTATGAACGCATGAAGTATACAACAGCAGGAGCTGCAACCGCCGGAACAATAAGTGGTATGTAGGAGTTGAGAAGTCCCAGTTTGTTCATGAAGCTTACGAAACCGGCTGATGTTACCTGCATAGGAACCATCATTACGAGGAGAACTACAGTATATGAAACTTCCTTGAGTTTGAAGTCATAAACCTGAATACCGTAAGCTGTCATTGCTGAGAAGAAAACCGTGAGGATTGTTGAACAGACTGTGATTATAAGGCTGTTCTTATAACCGCTTACTGCATCATAATAGAGCTTCATTTCGCCCTTAAATACAGTGCTGAGGTTATTTCCAAGGTCGCTGCCAGGGAGAATACTGATACCGTTTGATATCTGAGATGTATTACGCGTTGCGTTAATAATAAGCATATAAAGCGGAAGCAGACAGATAACTGTCAGGATTATAAACCATGCAGTCAGAATCATTGATTTTGTTCTGAGTTTGGCAGTATAACTATCTTTAGCTTCTCCATAGACTTTACTCATTTTACTCATATCGAGAAACCTCCAAACTGTTTACTTTCCTGCTTGAGCTGTTTTTCAACTTTCTTTCTCTGTTTCTTCTTAGCGATTTCGTCCTTATCGCGCGAGATGTAGAGTGAAAGAATACCAAGTGCAAGAGTGATAAAGAAGAGAAGAACTGATGCAGCACCTGCATAACCCATCTTCTGCTCCTTGCCTACTGAATGGAAGTACTCGAAAATCATAACGGCAATGGTCTGAACGCTTTCGCCCGGTTTTCCGTCCTTGTTGTAAAGGAAAGGAATATCGAACATCTGGAGACCACCAATCATAGATGTAACGAGTGTGTAAGACATAATCGGTGTAAGAAGCGGCAGAGTAATCTTTCTGAATACCTGACCGGCAGTAGCACCATCGATGCTTGCTGCCTCAAAGAGTGACGGGTTGATACCCTGAATACCGGACATAAGCATAATCATTGTATTACCGAACCACATCCATGTCTGAATGAACATAACAACACCACGTGACTGCCATACACCCTGAATGAACGGGATTGAATCATACTTTCCTGAAACAGCATCACGGTGTACGATGCCGATTTTGCTGAGGAGCATATTGAGCGCGCCGGGGTTTGTTTCAGACTGTCCGCAGAGCTGGAGGAACAGAACTGCTACCGAAGCTGCTGTGATGATATTCGGGAGATACATAACTATCTTGAAAAATTCCTTACCCGGAATCTTAAGATTTGCTTCTGTGAACCATACAGCGAGTGAAAGTGAAAGTGCAATCTGCGGAATGAAGTTGCCTATCCACAGAATGAAAGTATTAGCAAGCGAGCTTGTAAAGCGGTTGTGAATAGCATTTGTCGCTCTTGAACCGCCGAAAAGAATAGCGTTGTAGTTATCCATACCTACGAAGTCGCTTGAACCTGCGTTGCCCTGAAAGCTTACAATAAATGTATTAATCAAAGGCCATAACTGGAAAAAGAAATAAACAAGAAAAAACGGCAATATGAAAATATATCCATATTTTGCATAGCTGATTGATTTTATACGTCTCTGCGCAGCTGATGCCATAACACACACCCTCTCGGAAATTTTTCTAAACTCACATTCTGCAATGTTGCTAAAAAAGTTCAACAAAAAACGCAAAACCTGTGAGTATAAACAAATATACACCCACGGAGTACATAATTACCCCGTAGGTATATATATTTTTAATTGTTCTGACTAAAAGAGTCTAATTATTCAGCCCAGTCAAGAGTTGTAATCTTTTCAGCAACCTTGTCCTTGAATGCTTCCTGACCCTCGTCCCATGACTTGCCGCCTTCGAGACACTCAGACTTAACAGCGTCAACGAACTGCTCCTTAACTGTAGCATCGTAAGGTGTAATAAGACCGTTGAAGTTGATTTCCTTAGCGTTCTCAGCGAGTTCTGCGTAGATGTTCTGGTTATCCACGAAGTTGCCTGTGATGTCCTCATTGAATACTGTGCCGCTTGAGATAAGGCTATCCATTACAGCAGAGTTGTTTACATACTCAGGCTTGTTTGTAGCATAAGCTGTCATCTGAGCCTCGTCAGCTGTAGCAGAAACGATGAAGTCACGAGCTTCCTGACCGTTATCAGTAGCAGGGTTAACAACAATCCATGTACCGCCCCAGTAGTAAGGTGTCGGTCCCTGACAGAGAGCCCACTTACCGTACTGGTCTCCGCCTACGCCGCCTGCAGCGTCCATGAAGAATCCGCCGAAGCCCCATGTAGATACGAAGTAGCCCATTGTGTTGCCTGAAACGCCTGAAGCAGTCCACTCATCTGTCCACTGGCTGTTCTTTGTTACGCCGCCGCAATCCCAGAGAGCCTTAGCTGTGTCAACGAATTCCTGGCA
>CAMWRC010000120.1 GCA_947176565.1 uncultured Ruminococcus sp. | reverse complement strand
CTGTAAATCTGTTGCTTTTCAGCTTCGATGGTCCGAATCCATCCTCTCCCACCAGTTTCTTCAATAACCTTATTGATTCCGCTGTTTTGTCAGGCGGATTTTTTTATGTCCTGAAAAAAAGCGGATTTGCACGGAAATTACAGTCTATTGTGCAGAAAAAATATTACTTCTGCAATAGAATGATACTATGATTGAAGTAAAATAAAAGGCTGCACAATTAAGGATATAAATGCACTCCGCAGAACAGCTGGAAATAATCTGCTTAAAATTAGGGAGAAATAAATGATTAAAGCTGACGTAACATATACAGTTGAACACTTTAAAGCAGTACAGGTTGTTATTGTACCTTTTAAGCAAAGAATATTATGGCTTGTTCTTACTGTTTTAGGCACTGCTTTTGCAATATATACTGTTGTGACGGGGGAAAAATTCCTCAACCTTTTTACTGTACTTGTGATGGTTTTGTGGTTCGGAATACTTGTCTATATAATATCAAATCATGTTATTCTTAATCCGAAGAAAATGTTTGAAAGATACAATAAATCTCAGCCTGATAGTCATATTATTTTCGAGTTCAGTGATAATTCACTTAAAATAACAAATGAATCTCAAACAACAAAGGGAGTAAATGAATACAACTATGATATTTTCGAGAAGGTATGGGAAAAACAATATTTTTTTGTTATTCAGATAAAAGCTGTCGGACAGGTTGTTATAAAAAAATCCGAAATAACAGACGGTACTCCTGACGAACTTCGTCAATTGCTGACTGAAAAATTAGGCAGTAAATTTGAAATTAACTTCATGAGGTAAATTCTATGATTATATGCAGAACTTGTGATATAAACAGACTTGGTTCAAAGTTTATAAAAGCAAAACCGCTTGCTGTTTTATTGTGGATTTTTATTGCATTAGTTCTCTGTTCATTAATGACAGTTGCTCTGATAACTTTAAATAATCCCGAAACTATAAGCTAGATTTTTTTAATAACTATGATATTTTATATTATTGCACTATGTAATCAAGTCAGCAGGGCTGATATTTACTTTAATGCCTTTGTTATAAATGACGACGAGAAACTTATTTTTATAAATTTCGGTAATATTTTTATGAATGATACGCATTTTGGCGGTAAGTATCATACCACAAGCAAGTTCAGAATTTTTATTGATTGGTTTAAGGCTGCCGGAAAAATGAAAAAATTTCGGAATAATGAAGATTTTGATAATTTTATTATGAATGATTCTGTCCTTAATTTTGGACATTATGTTAAAAAGATATTCAGTGTAAAAAGCAATAGAAAGTATATTATTATCAAAGTCAGACTGAAACAATGCAATGCTGTTCAAAGCAATATATTAACTGAGTTTACAAAAACAATCCGCATACCTAAAAATTTTGAAAATGCCGGATTTCTGGAAAGCAAATTAAGGTCTGCCGTAGAGAGACCCTGATAAATTTTGACGTTATGCGTCATTAACATATGGAGGAAAACAAAATGATTAGAGAAGATTTAAGAAATATTGCCATTATTGCCCATGTTGACCACGGCAAAACTACTCTCGTTGATGAAATGCTCAAACAGGGTGGTGTATTCCGTGAGAATCAAGCTGTTGCCGAACGCGTTATGGATTCAAATGATATAGAACGCGAACGCGGTATTACAATTCTTGCTAAAAATACTTCTGTTATGTATAACGGAATCAAAATAAATATTATTGATACTCCCGGACACGCTGATTTCGGCGGTGAAGTCGAGCGCGTACTTGAAATGGTTGACGGTGTGCTTCTGCTCGTAGATGCCGCCGAAGGTCCTATGCCGCAGACAAGATTTGTACTTTCAAAGGCTCTTGAAATGGGTCACAAAATTATCGTTGTCGTAAATAAAATCGACCGTCCTGATGCACGTCTTGATGAAATCGGCGATGAAGTTCTTGAACTTCTCCTTGACCTTGATGCAAGCGATGAACAGCTCGAATCCCCTATCCTGTTCTGCTCCGGAAGAAGCGGTACTGCTTCATTAAGTCAGTATGAAACCGGAACTGACCTCAAACCGTTATTTGATACTATCATTGATTATATCGAACCCCCAAAGGGCGATGAAAATGAACCATTACAGATGCTTATTTCCTCTATCGACTACAACGAATATGTAGGACGTATCGGAATCGGACGTATCGTCCGCGGAAATATCAAGGTGAATCAGCAGGTTACTGTCTGCGACTATACCGGTTCAAAGAAAAATTACAATGCTAAAATCGTTTCGCTTTTACAGATTCAGGGATTACAGCGTACACCTGTTGAATCGGCTGAAATGGGTGATATTGTATGGATTTCCGGTATTGACGGCATCACTATCGGCGATACTATCTGTGCAGTTGATACTCCCGAACCGCTTCCCTTTGTGAAAATCAGCGAGCCTACAGTTGAAATGACTTTCTCTGTAAATGATTCTCCCTTTGCAGGACGTGAGGGAAAATTCGTCACATCACGCCAGCTCCGCGAAAGACTTTTCAAGGAACTCCTTAAAGATGTTTCTCTTCGTGTTGAGGAAACAGAATCCACTGATTCCTTCCGTGTTGCCGGACGAGGAGAAATGCATCTCTCTATCCTCATCGAAAATATGCGCCGTGAAGGCTATGAACTTGCCGTTTCAACTCCGCGCGTCCTCTTTAAAGAGGGAGATAACGGACGTAAACTCGAACCGATTGAACGCCTTGTAATTGATGTTCCGGAGGACTGTGTAGGTTCTGTAATGGAAAAAATGGGAAGCCGTAAAGGTGAACTCGTTTCCATGCACCCTCAGGGAAGCCGTATGCGTATAGAATTTCTTATTCCGGCACGCGGACTTTTCGGATATAAAAGCGAATTTCTCACAGATACAAAGGGTGAGGGAATCATGAGCCACGTCTTTGAAGATTATCAGCCGTATAAGGGCGATATTGACCGGAGAAAAACCGGTTCTCTCGTATCATTTGAAACAGGTGAAGCCGTTACCTACGGACTTTTCAATGCTCAGGAACGCGGACAGCTTTTCATTCCTGCCGGAACTCAGGTATACGAGGGAATGATTGTAGGCGCATCTCCTAAAAGCGATGACCTTGTTGTAAACGTCTGCAAAAGAAAGCATCTCACAAATACCCGTGCAAGCGGAAGTGATGACGCTCTCCGTCTCGTTCCGCACCGTATTCTCAGCCTTGAGGACTGCCTTGAATTTCTTGCCGATGATGAACTGCTTGAAGTCACTCCGGAAAGTCTCCGCATAAGAAAAAGAGTTCTCAGCAATACACAGCGTGCAAAATTACGCGCTAAGAATTAAAATCACATTTTCATCAAGTTTTCATCTTTGAATCATAATTTCAGGATTTTTATAAGTTATACTCGGAGATATGAATATAAACACAGATAAATCCAAAGGAGTTCCTATGATGATAAAAAAAATAACTGCTGTTCTTACTGCCGTATGCTGTATGCTATGTTTCGCTTCATGCGCGGACAAGTCCGAAAATTCGTCTGATTCCGGAACAGTTCCAGCAAACGAAAATTCTGCAAGTGAAAACGGCGTAGGCGATATTGTTTCACCGGAGGAGGACAGCGACGAATTTGACCTTGGCGAATACCGCGTCAGCGAAACCGGTATCAAGCTCTATTATGATGATTCTGATATTCCAACGGAATTAATGCATACTCTTGAAAATTACTTCCTGACTTTCCAGAACGGCGATTTTGAGGGCTATAAAAATATTATTTCTCCGGACTATGCGGAACGCTACAATGAATATCTCATAACTGAATATTCCGAATCTCTTGAAAACAACGAGAAATACGACCTTGAAGATTCATTCAATTCCGCGTGCAATAGTATCCGTATGAATATGATGTATGAACTTTCCAATACCCAAGATGGTGAAACATATACCGGCGATTTCACTATCACTCGTATCCGCGCAGAACGTCCGGAACTTGATGAGGGTGAAACAATCGAAGACCGCAAAAAGGAATTTTTCAGCTATCTTGATGAGATTTTTGATATGGATTACTATCAGATGGTATCTGACGATATGGAAAATCTCGAATATGTGACATTCTATATCATAGCCAAGGGTGAGGATGGCGAAGAACATAAGATTCTCAACGATATGGGAATCCTGTTCGGTCTGAAAGACGGCGTTTACTATACATTCGGCTAAGGAGTTTTTATGGAAAATAAAAGATTTATTTCAGCCCTTGCGGCATGTGCTATGATACTTACTGCGGCTTCATGCGGCGGTAAGGAGGAAATCAGCGGTACACGCATTGACGAGGGTCAGGATATTCCCGAAAATTACAGCGTTGCAGAAGAAGATATGCCATACGGTTCAAAAGTAACTGAACTCCGTCCTGAAACTGATTCAAACCTGCATAATATGATATGCTTCGACAACCGCTATTTCAGCGACTATAACGAAATCTACAAGATTGACGAATATATCAACGGAATCAACGAAAATAATCCGGAATATGTAAAAAATGCGTTCTATCCAGAATACCTCGAATACGCTGCATCAAAATCTGGTATTGATTCCGCTGATGATTATATCAGCAATTATTATCTGACTCTCAAGGAAATGCTCGGCGAAGGATTCAGCATTAACTATATTGATATTTCCAAATGCTTTGAGCCGGGTGCTGAAATCGCACAGTCATATTTTGATGACGCCGATGCCGCTATAACTGAGATTGACGGCGCGGAAGTTCTCGAAAAAGTAACATCAAAAAAAGTTGTGGAAATCGGCGGATATACGACATACGAACTATCAGACGGCGTATATCAGTTCACAAATCACGCAGAACCTCTCATTATACGCC
>CAMWRC010000119.1 GCA_947176565.1 uncultured Ruminococcus sp. | reverse complement strand
CTTCCATATATCGGAAAACTGGAATAAATTAAAATAAAACGGCATTTGTTGATTATGCAATCATGCCTGAAAATTATAAATCTGAAAAGGGGAATAATTATGAACGCAGACAGAAGAAAAGTAGTGCTTATCGGCACAGGAATGGTAGGAATGAGCTTTGCCTATGCTCTTGTAAATCAGGGAGGAATATGTAATGAACTCGTGCTTATTGATGTGAATAAGGAAAGGGCTATGGGTGAGGCTATGGATTTGAATCATGGTCTTGCTTTCGGAAAATCAAACATGAAGATATATGCCGGCGAATACAGCGACTGTAAAGATGCTGATATTGTGGTTATTGCTGCCGGAGTTGCACAGAAAGACGGCGAAACCCGTCTTGACCTGCTCCAGAGAAATGCAGCTGTTTTCCGTTCGATAATAACTCCGGTTGTGAAATCCGGATTTGACGGAATTTTCCTTGTTGCCACGAATCCGGTTGATATAATGACACGTGTAACATATGAACTTTCACGCTTCGGTGCATCACGTGTTATCGGTACGGGAACATCTCTTGATACTGCACGTCTGCGGTATCTTCTCGGCGACTATTTCATGGTTGACCCGAAAAATATTCATGCGTATGTTATCGGCGAACACGGAGACAGCGAATTTGTTCCGATGTCACAGATGATGCTTGCGACAAAGCACGTTACTGAAATTCTTGATGATGAACGCAACAGCTACTGTATTGACGATATGAAAAAGATTGAGGAACAGGTGCGTACAGCCGCATATAAGATAATCGAGGCAAAACGCGCTACCTACTACGGAATAGGAATGGCTATAACAAGAATCGTGAAGGCGATTCTTGGAGATGAAAACAGCGTTGTGACTGTATCGGCAAAACTGTGCGGAGAATATGACAGCAGAAATGTATTTATCGGAGTTCCCTGCATTATCGGCAGAAACGGCGTAAAGGAAATACTTGAGCTTTCGCTTACTGATGAAGAAATGGATAAATTCAAACAATCTGTAGAAATACTTGACAAGAGCTTTGATGGCGTGATTTGAACATCAGAGAATACAGCGTTTTCATGAGGGGGTATTATGGGAAAATCAAGAATTATACCGGTGACGGCAGCGGTTCTGATTCTCAGCGGCTGCACGGATTTTTATGAGGTTGAAAATCTGTCAGATTCAATAGAACCGCCGGTAAAACCGGTACAGAACACTATGCCGGAAGTAAAATGCGTTGCCGATGAAATACATGATACGGAATGGTATTGGATTATGTGCGATGCATTCAAAGAGGGCAGGAAAAAGGCGGTAGTTCCGGTCAAAGTCAAAAACGGCGACGTAAAAAAAGCTCTGGCGGTCATTGATATGGATTATCCGGAAATTTTCTGGCTCGGAGGGACATACTATGCGTCAACTGCCACGGACGGCTCAGAAGTAAGCGTGGATTTTCTGAAAGATTTTGATACGGATAAGATTCCAGAAATGCTTGCTGAACTTGAAGATGCTGCCGATAAATTGATTGACGGAATACCGGATGGAAGCAGCGATTATGAAAAGATACTCTATGTTCATGATTATATTGCTGAGAATACAGAATATGATTATGACGGCGCAGAAGCTTCGGAGTTCGGACTTTGGGGTTCATCATACGGCTGTCTTGTTCAGGGTAAAGCCGTATGCAGCGGATATGCCGAGGCGTTCCAGTATATAATGAACAGACTGGGCATAGAATGCGGAATATGTACCGGTTCAAATCATGAGTGGAATTATGTAAAGGTTGATGGCGAATATTACTGGACGGATATTACATGGGACGACATCGGCGACAGTGCAGGACATACGTATCTGCTTTTCAATACAGACCAGCTGCTGCGTACGCGTACATTCATGTCGGTTCAGGGAAATGTTCCGGAATGCACATCTCTTGAAAGAAGTTATTTCATGATGAACGGCGGCTATTTTGAAACATATGATGAAAAGGCTGTTATTGATTATGTCAATGGCTGTTCCGGAGAAAGTCAGTGCGAGATGATGTTCGGAAGTTTTGAAGCCTATGAGGAAGCAATAATAAATCTCATAGGCTGCGGAGAGATAAATAAATCAGAAGCAGTTAAAAGTCAAGGAATGAAATATGTCCGGAATGATGATATGTTTGTGCTTGATATAGTATTCAAGGGGGATTCTGATTGAAAAGGATAATCTGTCTGATTCTGTTCTGCTGCGTGCTTACAGGCTGCGTCGAGGAAATAACGGAAATATCAGTATCCGATGAGCCGGAATCTGTTTCGTCTGATGAATTGTACGAAGGTATTCTTGAAAGTCTCCGGAATATGTCTGATGTTTCGGAATATAAAGGCTATGTTTCCGCAGATGATGCACAGTCTGCCGTTGAAAAAATATGCCGTGAATATCCTGAATTTTTCTGGATAGACGGATATACAGTGAAAAGCAGTCAGCGGAAATCTTCAATTGAATTTGAATTTCTGAACGGGGTCGAATCAGAAAATCTTGAAGATATGAGAAAAAAATTCAGCGAAGCGGCAGACAAGGCAGTGAATGCGGTTTCACAGGAGCTTGATGATTACGGGAAAATTGTAAGTGTACATGATTATCTCATAAACAATACGATATACGACCATGACGGAGTTGATTCTGATGTAAATGGTCTGTGGGGAACGGCTTACGGCTCTCTTGTTGACGGGAAAGCGGTATGTCAGGGATATTCCGAAGCTTTCAAGTACATCATGGACAGACTTGGAATAGAATGCGGAATCGTTACCGGAACTGCCGGAACTTCCGACCCTTACGGAGACGGCGGAAGCTCCGGACTTCTGTCTCATGCGTGGAATTATGTACGTCTGAACGGTATGTATTACTGGATAGATGTGACATGGGACGACCCTGATGATAAGATTGCCGGAATGCCGGTCATGCATACATACTGCCTGATTGATGATGAACGTATAAGACGTACGCGTGTTTTTGATTCAGGTCAGGAATTTATTCCGTCGTGTTATTCAATGGACGATAACTATTATGTAAAAAACAGAGCATATATAAAATTCTACAGCGAGGAGGCTGTGAGTTCAGCAATTGCATCGAGTCCGTACAGCGGCGAAGCTGAACTTATGTTTGCGGATTCAGATATTTACAATAAGTCTCTTGAGATGCTTTTTCAGAACAGCGGAATTTGGAATATAGCAGAATCTGCCGGAATAGGCGAATCGGTCAACTACACAACGGACGATATTATGTATACCCTCAAAATAAGCTATTGAGAATCTGCCGGTACAGAGATTTTTTATTTATGCGGACAGATTTTCAAAGCTGTTTCTTTTCACAAAAATACTTGCAAAAAATAATCAGATATGATATAATCTAAATCTGAACAACTATTTTTTCGTTGAAAGGATATATTATGGCAAAGAAAAAGGATTATGGCAATGACAGTATCACTGTGCTCAAGGGTGCTGACAAGGTGCGTAAAAGACCGGCGGTTATATTTGGTTCGGACGGTCTTGACGGCTGTGAACATTCTGTTTTTGAGGTTATCTCCAATTCCATTGACGAAGCGCGTGCAGGTTACGGCGAGAAGATAATAATTACCTGTTTCCGTGACAATGTTATTGAAGTTGAGGACTTCGGGCGCGGCTGTCCTGTTGATTTCAACAACAACGAACAGCGTTACAACTGGGAACTCGTATACTGCGAACTTTATGCCGGCGGAAAATATGATTCTTCTTCTGAATCGTATGAGTATTCCCTCGGTCTTAATGGTCTCGGACTGTGCGCCACGCAGTTTGCATCAGAATTTATGGACGTTGAGGTAATACGTGACGGATTCAGATATAATCTGCATTTTGAAAAGGGTGAAAATATCGGCGGACTTCTGAAAGAACCGTGCAGAAAAAATCAGACCGGTACAAGGACACGCTGGAGACCTGATTTGGAAGTTTTCACGGATATTAACATTCCGGAAGATTTTTTCTACGATATTCTAAGACGGCAGGCGGTAGTTAATCCGAATATACTTTTTGTTCTCCGCTATGAGGACGAAGAAGGCGTATTCAATGAAACGGAATTTATTTACGAAAACGGCATAACTGATTATGTTACGGAAACAGCAGGCGGAAATACTCTTGCCTCCGTTCAGCACTGGACTGCCGAAAAGCGTGGAAAAGACCGTGATGACAAACCGGAATACAAAGTGAAATTAGATGTTGCACTTACTTTTTCAAATAAAGTGAAGCTTACAGAATATTATCACAATTCAAGTTTCCTCGAGCATGGAGGCTCTCCGGAAGATGCCGTTAAACGTGCATTTACCGCCCAGATAGACAGCTATATAAAGTCGGTGAACGGTTATCAGAAAAACGAAAGCAAAATAAAATATGATGATATTGAAGAATGTCTGATTTTTGTATCATCGTCGTTTTCGCCTCAGACATCATACGAAAATCAGACAAAAAAAGCGATTACAAACAAGTTTATTCGTGAAGCAATGACGGAATTTCTGCGGCATCAGCTTGAAGTATATTTCATTGAAAATCCTGACGAAGCGAACAAGATTGCGGAACAGGTTCTTCTCAACAAGAGAAGCCGCGAAAATGCAGAAAAAACCCGTCTCAATATGAAAAAGAAGCTTTCCGGAACTATAGACCTTGCCAATAGCGTTGAAAAATTCGTTGACTGCCGTACAAAAGATGTATCGCGGCGTGAAATATATATCGTTGAGGGTGATTCAGCTCTCGGTTCTGTAAAGCTTGCTAGTGCTCCGGAATTTCAGGCGGTTATACCTGTACGCGGAAAGATACTCAACTGGCTGAAAGCAGAATATTCAAAGATTTTCAAGGGCGCAATAATAACTCATTTGAT
>CAMWRC010000118.1 GCA_947176565.1 uncultured Ruminococcus sp. | reverse complement strand
AGTTGAATATCTTAATGATGTACTCAGCAATGTAAAGACTTTCAAGGTCAATGCAAAGCGTTCGGATAAGGCATTCCCCATGAAATCCCCTGAGATATGCGCGGAACTCGGCGGTATTCTGCTTGAAAAATTCCCAAATCTTTCTGTAGATGTAAAAAATCCCGATATTACCGTAACCGTTGAGGTTCGTGATACAAATGCATATGTTCATGCTGAAAATATCAAGGGTGCAGGCGGACTCCCCGTAGGCAGCAGCGGAAAGGCACTTCTGCTTCTTTCCGGCGGAATTGACAGTCCGGTTGCCGGATATATGATGGCAAAAAGAGGAGTTCACATCGCGGCGATACATTATATTAGTCCGCCTTATACATCTGACCGCGCACTGCTCAAAGTTGAGATGCTCTGCGAAAAACTTACGGAATACTGCGGCGGAATCGCATTTTTCTGTGTTCCTTTCACGGAGATACAGGAAGCCATAAAAGATAACTGTCCGGAGGAATTTTTTACAATAATAATGCGACGCCTGATGATGGAAATCGCCCAGAGAATCGCAGAAAAAGATAATTGTCTTGCACTTATTACAGGCGAAAGCGTCGGACAGGTTGCAAGTCAGACAATGGCGGCTATGGCTTGTACCGATGCAGTATGCAGGATTCCGGTATTCCGTCCCTGTGTGGGAATGGATAAAACCGAAATAATTGAAATAGCACGTAAAATAGATACTTTCGATACTTCAATAGAACCATATGAGGATTGCTGTACAGTATTCACTCCACGTCACCCGAAAGTAAAGCCAAGACTTGAAGACATTGAAAAAGCACAATCGGCATTCGATTTCGAGCCGCTTATTCAGCGCGCCGTTGAGGGAACAGAAATGAAATCATTTGATTATTCAAAATAAAATCAAAAAAAATATAATAAAATCAAAACAGATATATAAATTCATTTGCACAGAAATTTACCTGAATCTGTAAAGTTAAAGATAATTGTGTGAAAGTTTCTGCATATCACTTGACAAGCAGTACCGAAATGGTGTAAAATAATACTGTGTGAGGAGAATGAAAATCTGTTCCGTGTTCCGGAATGTGCGGATTCTTTAGCATGAACCGAACGGAAAGACAGATTCAGTTCCCTGTGTGAATGAGTTCTAGTACCAAGCGGGGGAAACAAAGCCAATGACAGGTAACAATGAAAGAAATGACAGCGCTTCCTCAAGAGCCGAGAGAATAAAGGCTATAAGAGCAGCTGTAAATTCTCAGGAAGAAGCTGAAAATACAGCTGAATCATCAGCTTCGTCCAGCAGATATGCCAGAAACAACAGGGCGGATTACCGCAATTCCGGAATGCCGCACCGTAATCCGCCTCCTGGCAGAAGAAAAAAAAGAAAAAAGAAAAAAACACTCAGACAGAAAATCCGGGAGCTTTTTCCGGAAAAAGGCGATAATGCCGCAGAAATTGTAAGAAAATTCGTGTTTCTTACTTCAATCGCCGCGATTGTCGTGTGCGGCTACATGATAGGCGATTATTATATTGACCTCTGGCAGAATAATATGCATAATGACCAGCTTTCAGATATATACGGGATATATACCCCGCTGCGTATGTCAAATGAAGATGAAGACGACAGCGGAAGATATGATGAAAAATATTATACGCTCCTTGACGGCGCACAGAAGCTCCTCGATAAAAATCCCGATATTGTAGGATTTATACGGATTCCCTCAAAGGACGGCGACCCCGTAATTGAACTTCCGGTAGTTCAGGCGGAGGACAACAGCAAGTATCTGAATCTCAGTGTGCTCGGAAGAGAATCCCGTGCCGGAGCGCTTTTCCTTGACTGGAGAAATCATTTTGACCATGTTGTTGACCACAGACTTGTCGATAAAAATTCCGATAATCTTGTTATCTATGGTCACAATATGAAAGATGACAGTATGTTCGGTTCGCTGAGATACTATGAGCAGAATGATTCGTATTATGAAGAACACCCGATAATCCAGCTTAATTCCAATTATGAGCAGTATACTTACAAGATATTCGCTTTCTTTATCGTTGACGTCTTTGATGATACCTCCACTCAATACGAGTGCTGGAATAAGCTTGATTTCGCCGATGAGAACGATTTCTATGATTTCGTCAATGAGGCTAAAAAACGCACGCTCCGAACAAATGATGTTGATGTTAAGTACGGCGACCCGATACTTACGCTTTCTACCTGCAACTATCTTCTTAATGACAGAAGCCGTCTTATCGTGATGGCAAGGCGCGTCCGCTCCGGCGAGGATATTTACGAGGGTACTCTGAACAGCGCAAGAAATACCAATATAAAATATCCGTCCCTGTACTACAATACAAAAACAAACGAACAGTATGACGAGAACGCACCGTTTATTCCGTATGGTCCGGAAGATGCCGTGAAAGAAGCCAAAAAGAAATTTGCTGAGGCAGGAAATGAAAATACTGACCAAAATTAATAATCTACACCGGAATCAGATAAATATAATCCGGAATTACTAAATTATCATAAGCACTGTGAGATGATGAGTAACAATGAATAAAGCTGCAAAGATAATTTCAGCCTGTGTTGCTTTTGCAGCAGCGGCAGGTCTCGGAATCCTTGCGTACGATATGACAAAATATGAAAAAATGGATATTCCTGTTTCAATTACAGAAACAACGCGTCCGGCAACTGAACCGCCGACTGAACCTCCCACGACCAAACCACCGGAAGTCTTTCCGGAATATGATGAATTTGTTCCCTCCGCCGAGGGTATCATGGAAAAATCAAAAATCATGCTCCATAAGAACAGAGATTATGCCGGCTGGATAAAAATTGCAAATACAAACGTCGATTATCCTTTCCTGAAAGACCCCGGAGAAATAAAAGCCGGTCAGTCTTATTACGGCGGAGAAGCCTATGATTCAAATGAATATTATCTGCACAGGAATTTCAACCGGAACTATGAGTTCGCCGGTGCGCTGTTCATGGATTACCGCAATAATTTTGACTCGATTGAAGATAATCAGTCCGAAAATATTATAATTTACGGACATAATATGATGAATTATACTATGTTCGGTTCGCTGAGACAGTATTACAGCGACTATAGCTTCATAAACAGAGCCCATTTCATTGAGATAAGTTCTCTCTATCACGACTACGACTACGTTATATGCGGTTGCAGTGTTACCAGCGGCTACTATGAGTCGGATTTCGTATACTGGAATATGGAAGAACTTGATACTGAGGAAGATTTCAATTTCTTTATGGGAAAGGTCAGGGAAAAACAGCTTTTTGATACGGGTGTTGATGTGAAGTACGGCGATAAGCTTCTTACGCTTTCTACCTGCTACGGAGTTTCCGAAAGTAATCAGCGGTTTATTCTCGTTGCGAGACGGCTTCGTGCCGGAGAGGGTGCTGGGGATATGTCAACTATTCAACGGACGTGATTACATAAAAAAAGGACGAAACCAAGAAAAAGGACGATTAAAAAACGACTGTTAAGTAAATTTTATGTCTGAGGTGAATCCAATGTATCTTAAAGAAACATTCAGAAAGGCTGCCGCAGTTGTATCAGGATTTATTATTGCCTGTTCCGCTGCTGCCGTTACGGTAAATGCCGAAGAAACCACAGCTCCTGTGGAAACTACAGCTGATTCAGGTACGGAAACTACTGCGGTCGAGACCGCTGTTCCGGCTGATACCACGACATCTGCCGGAGAAGTGCCTGTCGAAACGTCTACTGAAACTGCTGTCGAAAATGACGGGGGTCAGGTGGAATGGTACAAGGCGGAACTTGACAGCTATGATGACAGCCTTTCGCTTATAAGCTATGAGGCATCGCCTGAATCTACCAAAAAAGGCAAAAAATCTAAAAAGACTCCTACTCCTGTTGAACTCAATGTCACAGGAGGATATGTAGGAGATATTCCGTGGCTTGAAAGCGAACCGGTCATTGATGCAAAAGAAGGTCAGTTCGCAATCGTTACATACGGCTGGGGTCACGGCGTGGGAATGAGTCAGAACGGCGCGAATTTCTATGCAATGTACAGCGGCTGGACTTATCAGGATATTCTGTTCCATTACTATCCGGATACATATCTCATGAATACCGGAGAAGCAGAAGATGAGGAAATAACCGTAAACGGCATTGCAGGCGATGTACTTTCAATGGTTTCGCAGATAGTGTATAACGAAGTCGGCGGAAGTATGAGCTATGAAGCAATAAAGGCACAGGCTGTTGCTGTATATACATATTGTAAATACAACGGCAACGATTCAAACGACCTGAGATGCAAGCCGTTTCCTCCGCAGGTTGTAGTTGATGCTGTATCTGAGGTTCTCGGACAGGCTCTTTATTACGACGGCTACTATGCACTGACGATGTTTTCAGCATCAAGCGGCGGAATTACTGCAAACTGCGGTGAGGTTTTCTATGCCGACCCGCCGTATCTGCGTTCTGTTTCAAGCGATTATGATGCCGCATATGACCCGCATTACGGAACTGTAACGTATATCGACGATTTCCAGCTCAGAAACATGATTCAGTCGGCATACGGAATAAAGCTTTCGGATAATCCGGAAAACTGGTTAAAACCAGTGTATTCCGACCAGACAGGATATGTTACATATGTGAATATAGACGATGAGCTTACTGTACGCGGATATGAGTTCAAACTGGCACTTGGACTGAAATCATCAAAATTCAACGTATTCTATACGCCGAGACCGGAGGGAGAGAAGATTCCGGAAGGTACGTCGCAGATTATCGTTGTTGACCCTGATTATATCGGTACGCCGGCAGTCTGGTATCCAAATAACTATCCGACAGACATCGGAAGTGACCCTGCAACTACAGAAGAACCGACAGAAGAACCAACAGAAGAG
>CAMWRC010000117.1 GCA_947176565.1 uncultured Ruminococcus sp. | reverse complement strand
ATCAAAAGATATACATTTTGAATATACAATGTCGCCATCTATGGTGACAATTGACCCGAATAACAGCGGACTTCTGCGTGAAAAATTAGTTATTATGAATCCGCTTGAAAACGAAAAGCTTGAATCAATTATAAATCCGGAAGATGTATCCGGCTTTTTGAAAAAACTCTACGAAACATCAAAGGAATCGCCCGAGATGGAATATCAATGCAGAGCAGTCCTTGATTGTAAACTGCATAATATGCAGATTTACTGCTGTTCAGTCTGGAATAGCAGCGGTGAACTTACCGGCGTAATAGGAAAAGCTGTTGATTTGGGACGTATTCAGTAATCCGGTAACATTTTACTGAGCGTGTTCACATAAAGAGGAGAGATTAATATATGACTTTAAAAGAATGTTACAATGCCCTTGAAGGCGATTATGACGATGTTATGTCACGTCTTATGATGGAAAATCTTGTCCGGAAATTTGTTGTAAAATTTCTTGATGATGCAAGCTATAAAAATCTTATGTCAAATATGAATGAAAAAAAATATGACGAGGCTTTCCGCGAGGCGCATACTCTGAAAGGCATATGTCAGAATCTGAGTTTTACGAAACTTTTCGTTTCAAGTGAGGCTGTTACCGAAGCATTGAGAGCAGGTGATTATGATAAGGCATCTGCACTTCTGCCGCAGCTTGAATCAGACTATGCACAGACAACAGCTGTAATCAATGAGTTTAATTCTGCTGTCTGATAACCGTAAACTACAGGATAAACGAAAAAGCAGTCTCTGTCGGGACTGCTTTTTTCGTTTAAGGAGTTATAGTATGTTGGTAAGCTTTCATGATAATTATGAGAATGAATTTTTAAAATCGTCCGGATTGATAACTGATTTATCACTATCCGTAACTGTCTGGTAGACATTTTCAGGAAGATTTCCTGAATCATACCCAATAATGAAAATATATTCACTTCCTACATCAGATATATCAAATATTTTTTCGCTTTCGCCATAGTCATATATGATTGTTTCGTTGTTGGTTTCGTGTTCGTAATCAATGCCATTGAGTTCTGCATATTCCGATGCCGGCATATATCCGCCGCGGACGTACAGCGAAATTTTAGAATAATCCTGTATATTTCCGGAGAGCGAATATTTTACAAGCAGATTGAGCTGTGTATACGGCTTATTATTAAATTGTGTATAAATCACGTTAATAATCTCTGCACATACTATTGATTGTGCATCAATCGTAATATTATCCATAGGAGGAGACGAACCTGCGCTGCCGCCAAATTTAAAAATGTCATAGATATATACGGCATTTTCATCTTTCTGATAGATTACCGGCGGAACAGCGAAGTTTCTGACCGGGTCAGCGCATACCGGCGGGGCATATTCAGCAGGTGTTGTAGTTGTGGTATTATTATTCTGCGTCGGCTGTGGACGTGTTGTCTGCGGTACGGTCATTGGAGGAGGAGAATTAGCTTCAGTTTCAGCTGCCTGCGGAGTGTCGATATGCCGTGTTGTTGATGCCGGAGCTGTGCGATATGACGTAGTTTGCGGTTTTGTTACAGTAGATATAATCTTAGTTGTAGATAATGCTGGCAATGTTTTGGTTGTACGAGCCGATGTATTGGAAGTATCGGTCTTTACGGATGATTCAGTGTGTATTGCCGGAGCTTTTTCAGTCGGAGCAGGAGTATATTTTCTTGTAGTTTCTGTCTTTGATGTACTGCTCTTTCCAGTGGGAGCAGGCAAAGATGAAACAGCAGGAGATGTCTTTGTGGTCGCGGCATTTGTCTTTGTTTCAGAATTTGTCTCAGCAGATACTGTGGATTCCGTTGAGACAGCATTTGTCCCGACAGAAGTCGTATTGACTGTATTAGCGGATATTACGGCTGATGTGGTAACAGCAGATTCAATAATATCATTGCCCTTGAATTTATCGGCAAAGTCCGGATTCACATTCATTGCTCCCCATACTCCTATAATAAGAACTGCAAATGTAGCATAGGCAGAGTATCTGATTACCGTGGAAAACCGGAGCTTATGTTCATTTTTTTTTAGCATATCGCCATACTTAGAGATAAACTGTTCCTTATGCACAGGTTCGGGGATATTGAAAGCCTCTTTCAGTTTGTCTTTCTCTGTTTTCTTCACTACAGCTCCTCCTTTCCCATAAAACTGCGGAGTTCAGCAAGAATTTTCCTGATGCGCCGATTAAGTGCAAACCGCGATATATGGTAAATATCAGCAATAACGCCGACAGGTACATCGTTTATGTATCTGAGAAGTATTATTTCCCTGTCCTCAGACGGCAGGGATTTAAGAGCCTGTGACAGTGCATAGCTTTCAAGAACAGCGTTTTCTATATTTTCATTGGACTGCATATCCTCCGGAAGTTCATCGCTTTTATGACTTCGGAAATAATCGGTACACAGATTTCCGGCGATTGTATAAAGCAGGTTAAGAGTTTTATCAATGCTGTGATATTTCGGGTGTTCAAGATAGCGGAGGAAAGTTTCCTGAGTCAGGTCTTCGGCTGTATCGCGGTTATTCACGCGTATATAGCAGTATCGGTATATTTTACTATACTGTTCGTTTAAATCAAGCGACATACAGGCTTCCTCCTTTCAGAATACATTTCCGGTAGGTATAACGGAAATCTGTATAATAATGTGCGGATTAAATTGTAAATTTTCTGTGAACAGAAAATCCGTATTGCAGCAATACGGATTCTCATGATTTGTCCCCTTATATATACAGGCTGTAAAGTGCAGATTCAGCCAATATAAGCAATATATATTATAAAACAGCTTTAATCAATGCTGTTAAGCGTTCCGATAAATATCGGAACATCAACCTCAGTGTCTACAATGCAGTAAACGAAAGGACGGTTAAGTGTAATTTCTATAGGAGGGTCAGCAGAATCTCCGGCATTCATTTCAACAGAGGTCACAGCAGCAGCTTTTGTTCCTGATTCATTTACATCAATATGCGTTTTATGCTTTACATCATTAATAAAGAGCATTCCTGTAACAGTTTCTCCCATTTTTGAGAAATCAGCAAGTCTTGCATCAAATGCGCTTTCCATTCCCATATCTTTAAGAGATTTCGAAAGTGTTGAATTGTAGTCATAGCTGAATTTTGGAAGAGATGCACTAATTTTTTTATATTTTGAATTACCGAACATTTCATGAAGCGATTCAGGCGTAAGACCAGCAATATAATCGTCAATTGAAATGTTTTCATTGGGGAGGATTGCCGCAAAGGCGTATCTTCCACCGGAATAATCTTTCATGAATCCTATAGAATTGTCATCGCTTATGAAGTCATATTCCCGTGAATGCATCATATCGCATGACTGTTTAGTGCCGTCATATGCTGTAAAAGTTCCCTTTCCTACATTATAAGTGCTGTCGTATTGTGTCTGCCATTCAGCATCAAATGAAACAGCATTTATAAGATACATCACAGCAGCTTCAGGAATGTCTTTGAGCAGCGACGGTATCATTTCGTCAGTATTTATATTTACCCACTTATTTATATCATCTACAGTGGTATTGTCAAATGCAGCTTCAAATACGGCAGAATCAAAATTATCCTTGACTGTCTGCAAAAAATCAGGCTTGACTTTTATTGTTCCGTCATTCTTTACCCATATGGAATTTGCAGTTTTAAGTTTGCACCGTTCGCTGTCAGGCTGAGAAATACGCTGCGTGTACAGATAAGCATCAAGGGTTTCAACAGGAATACCACCGAGAACCTTTTCCATATCTGTTTTTGTCTGACCGTCTGCGCCGTTTGCCGTCATAGCAAGAGCCTGCATAACGGAATACGGCGAAATAAGTGTATTCGTACCGTTTTTGTATTCATGCTGAAAGAGGTCAAGAGCAAAACCAGTTTGAGACAGTGCGAATGTGCTGTCGAGTGAAATTCCTGAAATGTCGCCTGCCTGAATATCATCACAGAGATTTTTGGCGGTATAATCAAGATTCTGGTCAATATAAGGCGGATTAAATTCCGGACTTTTCAGATATTCCTGACGCATAATTACAAAATCGAAAGAATCAACTTTGCTGTCGTTATTCATATCGCCAAGCTGCCATTCTGTAAGTTCGCCATTGCCGAGAAGATAATTTTTCATCATAACAAGGTCAGCTATACTAAATTTCCAGTCAAAATTGACATCGCCCGGAACAACAACATCTTGTTCTTCATAGATTCCATAGCCTAAGCCGTATGTTTCTGCAAATTCCTGCGCGGGACTTCCGAGGGGAGCAGTTATAACACAGTCTTTTGTGATGTGCATATAAAGACCGTCCTCAAGTTCGCACACGGGACTTTTGATTGTAAGATTTTTGATTTTTATCGGGAGAGCGTCCTTGCTGATAAAAGTCACGTTTTCAGAGAGTACAAGTGATTCAAGTGCAAAGCAGTTGCCGAATACAGCACTTTCCAGCTTATTGATTCTTGGCGGAATATTTATCTTTGCAAGTCCCTGACAGTCTGCAAAAGCCATTTCGCCGAGAGATTCCACGCTGTTCGGTAGATTCATTTCAGTAATCTTTCTGCAATTGTAAAACGCGCGAACGCCTATACTCATCACGCTGTTAGGTATTGTGACGTTACCAAGTGACATACAGTTCATAAATGCCTCATCGGGAATTATTCTGACGTTTTCGGGAATATTTATTGATTCAAGTGCAGTATTGTATACAAAAGCCTGTTTTCCGATAGTTGTGATAGTATCGGGAAGCTTGATTGATGTCACTTTTGAAAGTCCTGCAAGACCGTGTTCGCCGATTACAGTAACAGGCAGTCCGTCAATCTCAGCAGGTACTTCAACAGTACCCTCCGCGGTTGTGGAAGTTGCCATGATTTCAATGTGGTCGCCACAGTCTTTGTAC
>CAMWRC010000116.1 GCA_947176565.1 uncultured Ruminococcus sp. | reverse complement strand
AAAATAAGTAACATTGACGGCGGAGAACTTGTTCAGATGATTCATGACAAGACAGCCGCACGTCTTGCATGGCTCGATAACGGCGAGGAAAATAAACTTTTCTGCGTTTCATTCAAAACTGTTCCTTACGATGATACAGGTGTTTTTCATATTCTGGAACATTCCGTTCTGGGAGGTTCAGAGAAATATCCGGTAAAAGAACCGTTTCTGTATCTTCTGAAAGGTTCTATGAATACGTTTCTGAATGCCATGACATTCCCTGACAAGACAATGTTTCCGGTATCAAGCCGGAACAGCAGGGATTTCATGAATCTTACAAGAGTATATCTCGATGCGGTTTTCAGACCGGAAATATATAATCAGCCCAATATTTTCTATCAGGAAGGTCATCATATTGAATGGTCGCCGGAAAATCCTGTTCCGGTTTACAAGGGTGTTGTATTCAATGAAATGAAAGGCTGTTTTTCATCGGTTGACGAGCGGATTGAAAGCGGAATGATGAGTATACTTTTTCCGGAAAGCTGCTACCGCTTTGAATACGGCGGAAATCCGGAGTCAATACCGGAACTGACATACGGACAGTTCATTGAAGCACACAGGAAATTCTATCACCCGTCAAATTCATATATTTATCTTGACGGAAGTATTGATATATCATCGGTTCTTGAGCTTATTGACAGCTATCTTTCCGGATATGAACGCTGTACGGAGCTTCCGGAGATTGATTTTCAGCCCGCTGTAAAAAAATCAGTGAGAGAAGAAGAATATTCCGTCTCAGCCGGAGACGATATTGAAAATCAGACATATCTTGCAATGGGAAAAGTTGTTGCAAACTGGCGCGAAATCGAGAAGATAACGGCGTATGAAGTGCTTGCTGATGCGCTTACGGGTTCAAATGATGCACCGCTTATGCGTGCGCTTCTTGATACAGAACTTTGTCTTGATGCATCAATAAATGTTTCTGACGGTATACAGCAGCCTTTTGTCATGCTGAAAATATGCAGTATCGACCGCCGGAACGGGGATATTCTAATAGAAAAAGTAAGAGAAACTGTATGCCGTCTTACATCAGACGGAATAGGATGTGAGACAATCAAATCAGCACTCAACCGGATTGAATTTCGCTACCGTGAATCCGAAGAACCAAAGGGACTTACACGCTGTATTGATGCTATGTCATCATGGCTTTACGGCGGAGACCCTGCTGATTATATTGATTACGGATATGTTTTCGGAAATCTGCGTGAAAAGGCGGAGACAGGATATTTTGAAAAACTTCTTGCAGAATGGCTGCTTGATGATGACGGTCTTGCCGTACTGTATATGATTCCCTCGTCAGAACTTGAGGAAAAAGAACGGAATGCTGAGATTCAGCGTCTGAATTTATCGCTTGACAATATGAGCGATCCCGAAAAGAAACAGCTTGCCGAACTCAACCGTAATCTGATTGAATGGCAGACTGCACCTGATACTCCGGAAGCTGTAAGCTCATTGCCGGAACTTCCATTGTCGGAAATTTCTCCTGAACCTATGGAATTTATTACGGAAGCTGAACAGCAGAACGGATTTACAGTTCTGTCTCACCCGTCAAAAGAAGGTGAAACAGTTGTCGTCAGGCTGTATTTTGATGTTTCTGATTTCAGTGTTCAGGAACTGAAAATTCTTTCATTCATGGACAGACTGATATGTGAACTTCCAACAAAACGCAGCAGCGGTCTTGAACTCCAGCAGAGAATAAACGGAGTTCTCGGCAGTCTGAGTACAAATATATCATCTTTCAGCAGATTCAGGGAAACAGATAAATGTCAGGTATTTTTCACGGTAAATACGCGTTTCCTGAAACGCAGTTTCAGGGAGGCACTTGAACTCATAGGCGAACTTCTTACGGAAACAGTCTATGATTATCCAGAATTGATAAGGGAACTTCTCGGACAGGACGAGGAAGATTTGAAACAGGATATAATTTCAAACGGACACAGCTTTGCTGTCCGCCGTGCAAAGAGTTCGATGTCGGCAGAAAATGCAGTAAGAGAAATAGTTTCGGGCTTTGAAAGCTACAGGATTCTGCATGAAATGAATAAGTCCGGAAATGAATGTCTTGCAGAACTTATCAGCGATATAAAACTTATTGCGAAAAAAGTATTCTGTAAATCACGTCTTACCGCAAGTATCATAGCTTCCGGAAAGTATACATTTGATATACTTGCTGATATTCTTCCGGAGGGTGACAAGCCTGAACGCTGTCGCATGAGTCCGGATTTTGAAATTCCGAAGAAACAGGGAATAATTATTCCGTCAGGAGTTTCATATACCGGAGTTTCACTTTCGGATATGTACAGCGATAAGGCAGTGTGGGGAGTGCTTTCCACGATTCTTACATATGAGTATCTGTGGAATGAAATACGCGTCAAGGGAGGTGCATATGGAACAGGCTGCGGCGCAGGAATCAGCGGCGAAGTATCTTTCTATTCATACCGCGACCCTTCTCCGAAAGCAAGCATAACGAAATATTCCGAAGCAGCGGATTTTCTGCGCAGATACTGCGAAAGCAGACCTGATATAAGCTCATATATAATCAGCAGTATTTCTGCCGGAGAGCCTCTTATTACAGCTGATACGTACGGAAGTACAGCGGATTCGCATTATTTCAGGGGAATTACATTAGAGGAACGCAGAAAAGTGCGTTCAGAAATGATTTCAATGACAGCTGAAAAGCTGCTTGAAGCTCTGCCGCTTTTTGAGAATACAGGCGGCATATGTATTGTCGGTTCAAAGGAAGCAATAGATTTGTTTTCCGGAGATGAGCTGACTATTGATTCAGTTTTTTAATTTTTTGATTTTTTTTAAATTTTATACAGGAGTGATATTTATGAATTTCAGAAAAATTTTGGCAGCGGCAGCTGTATTGTGTATCATATCGGGAGCATATGTTCCGCAGTATGATAACGCAGGGATTCCGGACGTATACGCTGAGGACAGTTCAGACCCGAGTAAGATTACAATGGCAAAAGTCGGCGATAAATACAAAGTAAGTGTCGGCGGAACTACCGCAACACCGGAATGGTACAGTGATAATGAAGAAGTTGCCGTTGTTTCATCAACCGGAGGTCTTTCTGCTGAGATTACTGCCGTCGGAAAGGGAACAACTGCGGTATATGCAAAGCTTGCCGGTCAGCTTCTGCGATTTGATGTAACGGTTCTCGGAGAATCGGAAGATGAGCAGCTGGTTGTTGAGGTAGGCTCATTCACGCTTACAAATATGCAGAACAGCGCGACAGCATCACTGACAGGAGTTGACAATTCAAAAGCGACGTGGAGCAGTTCTGACGAGAGCGTTGCGGTTGTTGATTCAAAGGGTGAAGTCAGGGCAGTCGGAAAGGGTACATGTGTGATTTCAGCGGTATATGGAAATGTAAAATATGTCATCAATATAACATCTGAATACGACCCCGAACAGAAACCAGCACTTCCGACGGAAAGCTGTATCGGAACAATAGCTTTGAGCGATGCGATTCCGTCACGGCATATTGAGCTTTCATCAATTCCCGAAGGCGCAGCTGTAAAGTTAAGTTCAACAGATGAGAGTATTGCTGTAGTTTCTCAGGACGGTACAGTCACCGCAAAAGGAAGCGGAAACTGTCGTATTTACATTGATGTAGACGGTATGATAAGCAGCTATATCGAGATTTCATCGACATATACAGGTGAATCCTCAGGAAACAACGTAATAAATGCCGGAAGTATTTCACTTTCAGCGGCATCGGCATCAAAGCAGCTTTCACTCAAGAATATCGAGGCAGGAGCAAAAATCATCTGGAGCAGTTCGGATAAAAATATCGCATATGTAAACGAAAAAGGTATGGTTTTTGCTGTTTCAGACGGAAAATGCGTGATAAATGCACAGGTCGGAGATATTACTTATGCAATCGATATTACCGTTGATATGAGCGATATTGACAGTCTGCCGGAGACTGAGATTGACGGAATCGGAAAGAGCGTTACTTTACAGATTCCATTTTCTGATGCTAAATTCACATCAAGCGATACTTCCGTAGTTACTGTCAATGAAAAAGGTGTTGTTACGTCAGTCGGAGCAGGAACAGCAGTTGTTGTTGCACAGTCAGATTCAGGAATTTCATACATTCGTTTCAAGGTTGTTGCAGACGGATTAAAAGGTGATGCAAACTGCGACGGTGAAGTATCTGTTGCTGATGCTACGCTTGTTCTCCAGTATTGCGGAAATAAGGACAAATATACACTTTCAGATACCGGAATGCTTAATGCCGATGTTGACGGCGAAGCCGGAATTTCAGCAAAAGACGCTCTTATTATCCAGATGTTTGATGCCGGAGTTATAAATACACTTCCTTATATTTCAAAATAATGAAAAAAAGATATGCTGTACCGCTGATTGCTGCCGGAATATCTGCTGTATTGACAGTTTCCGGCAGATTCAGCCGCGGCTTTGCTGATTTTTATGCTGATAACATATTTCCGGTAATCTCAACACCGTTTGCATTTTTGAGCGGACTTTTTCCATTTTCAGTCGGGGAAATCATGATACTTGCCGCGCTGATTATGGTCGGAATCGGGATTCCTGTTATGATTATACTTACAATATTCTGGAAAAAGCGTCGGAAAACAGTTCTTGAAATATCGCTTGTAACTGTTATGTGGGCGGCGGCATTTGTATTTACTACAGAATCGCTGAACTGTTTCACGCTCTACGGCTGTACAAGATTTTCGGACCGCTTCTTTACTCCGGCGGAGCATGACAACGAGGAGCTGAAAAAGCTTTATTCCATGCTTATTGACGAATGCAACGAACTTGCGCTTCAAGTTCCGCGTGATGAACAGAATCGTTTTCAGCTTACTATAGATACGGAAACCGAATGTAAAAAGGCAATGAAAAAGGCATCGGAAACGTATCCGCAGTTAAAG
>CAMWRC010000115.1 GCA_947176565.1 uncultured Ruminococcus sp. | reverse complement strand
ATGTACGGATATTCAAAATCTATCTAAAGGAAAATAGTAGCATTTCAACAAATGGTATATGTCAATTTGATAGCTATACAAAAAGGCGGATTTTTCGAAATTCGTCTTTTATTATGCACAAAAAAAGACTGCTCCGTCGTAAGACGAAACAGTCCTTTATTATTTACGATATGGAATTAGCCCATTACAACTTCAACTTCATGAACTCCGCTCTCAGATGCAGGAATAACATTTCCGTCAACAGCCTTGCCGTCAACAGTCATGCTTACTACGCCCTTGCATACGTGATTCGGATTCTTTACTGTGATATTGTATGTAGCACCGCGGAACTGACGTGTTGCTGTAAGTCCGTCCCACTCATGCGGAATTGACGGGTCAATCTTAAGACCGTCAAAATCAGCCTGTACACCGAGAATATACTGAGAAATCGCAACCATATTCCAAGCAGCTGTACCTGTAAGCCATGAGTTCTTACCCTCACCGAAACGGCTTGCGTCCTTGCCGGCAATCATCTGACCGTATACATACGGCTCTGTCTTGTGCAGGTCTGAAATTTCCTCATTGAATGCCGGAGCAATCTTTGAATAATACTCGAATGCCTTGTCGCCGCGTCCTGCATAAGCTTCAGCACAGATTATCCATGCATTGTTATGTGTGAAGATACCTGCATTTTCTTTATATCCGCCCGGATATGTGGAGATTTCGCCGTACTGGATATAGTACTTTGTAAATGCCGGATTGTTGAGTACAAGACCGTACTGTGTATTGAGATACTTGTCAATAGAATCAAGAGTCTTGATATCTGCTCCTACGTCCTTACCGATTTCAGACATAACAGCGAATCCCTGCGGCTCAATGAAAATCTTGCCCTCTTCGCATTCCTTTGAACCCATTTTAGCTCCGGTTGAATCATAAGCACGGATAAACCAGTCTCCGTCAAATGCTGATTCCATAACATTCTTCTTCATCTTGTCAATCTCAGCCTGTGCAGCTTCTGCCTCGTCATTCTTTCCGAGATGTTTAAGAATAGCAACATAATTAGGTCCTGCATATGTAAAGAGAGTTGCAACCATTACAGATTCAGCAATCTTTGAATAGCCGCCCTCTGCTGCAAACTTCGGATTTGTATATGTCTGGAAGCTCTCGCCCGGAGTATCAGAATAGCATGAAAGATTGATACAGTCATTCCAGTCAGCACGCATTGCAAGCGGAAGTCCGTGCGGTCCGAGATTATTGACAATCTTATAGAATGATACTTTGAGGTGGTCAAGCATCGGCTTTGCCTTTGATTCGTCGTTGTCATACGGAACCATTTCATCAAGAATAGACCAGTCGCCTGTCTCCTTGATATATGCAGAAACTGAAAGAATCATCCACAGAGGGTCATCTGAGAAATCGCCGCCGATGTCGGAATTTCCTTTCTTTGTGAGAGGCTGATACTGATGATAGCAGCCGCCGTCCTCAAGCTGTGTGGAAGCAATATCAATAATACGCTCTCTTGCTCTGTCAGGAATCTGATGTACGAATCCAAGAATATCCTGATTTGAGTCACGGAATCCCATACCGCGTCCGATTCCGCTTTCAAAGTATGAAGCTGAACGTGAGAGATTGAAAGTTACCATACACTGATACTGATTCCAGATATTAACCATACGGTTTACCTTGTCATCAGGTGTATTTACATTGATAACGCCGAGAAGTCTGTCCCATGTCTCACGGAGTTCAGCAAGACCTGCGGCAACCTTTTCAGGAGTGTTGTACTTCTCAATCATTTCGAGAGCCTTTACCTTGTTGATTGTCACGCCGTCAGCCTCGAATTTCTGGTCAACAGGCATTTCAACATAGCCGAGGATAAATATAAGATTCTTTGACTCACCCGGAGCAAGAGTAATCTTTTTATAGTGAGAAGCAATCGGAGACCAGCCGTCAGCGAATGAATTATTAGCCTTGTCCGCCATAACAGCCTGCGGGTCATTGAATCCGTTGTAGAGACCGATAAATGAATCTCTGTCGGTATCATAGCCATCGATTTCATCATTTACGGTATAGAAAGCAAAATGGTCACGTCTGTCTCTGTACTCAGTCTTGTGGTAGATAGTAGAACCTACAACCTCAACGCGTCCTGTAGAGAAGTTTCTCTGGAAATTCGTGCAGTCGTCCTGAGCGTCCCAGAGACACCATTCAGCGAATGAGAACAGTGAGAATGTCTTTTCCTCGCTGCTTTCGTTTGTGAGGACAACCTGCTGTACTTCTCCGTCGTAGTTCTGCGGGACAAAGAAAGTAACTTCAGCCTTCAGATCGTTCTTTTTACCAGTAATAACAGTATATCCCATACCGTGACGGCATTCATATGAATCGAGCTCTGTTTTTACAGGAGACCAGCCGGGATTCCATACAGTTCCGTTGTCGTTGATATAGAAATAACGTCCGCCCATATCTATCGGGACATTGTTGTAGCGGTAACGTGTGATTCTTCTGAGACGTGCGTCTTTATAGAAAGAATAACCGCCTGCCGTATTGGAAATCAGAGAGAAAAATCCCTGTGTGCCGAGATAGTTTATCCACGGATATGGTGTTTTCGGGGAATTGATAACATATTCCCTTTTAGCGTCGTCAAAAAATCCGAACTTCATAATATTTTTTTCTCCTTTTCATATGGAAAATAGTAAGAGACAGGAAACAAGCAAAGTAAAAAGCTGTGTATCAGATTTATCTTGTCTCTTGCTTCTGAAACTCTCACTTCAATTATAACATAATCTTCAAGATATTACAAGAGATTACAGCAAATTATCGATGTATTATTTTTACGCCGTTTTTTGTGCATTTTGAACAAAAAGCACTTAAATCCTATTCTTACATACTGAAGAACCGCTGATGTGCTTCAAATATTTCACCTGGTTTTACTTCTGTATATCCTGTGATTTCCGGAGACAGGCTGAGATTCGGCGCATCTATCATAGCGGTCATCGGCTCAGGGCAGAAATAGTGATTGAATCCACGGTCATTCCAGATTATCCAGAATTTATATTCATCAGATACTTCATAGCAGAGTTTTTTCCCGCTTGCTGTATCTTCCGCAATGATTCCGTGGAACTCCATGCCATTCAGTTCTGTGGTTTCTCCGATATACATATCGTTGTCAACTACCTGAAGAACAGGGCATTTTGTACCGTTTTTATACTCCAAATCCCACATTGTGGGAGGAATCAGATTTTCTGTAGGCAGACAGCGTTCATTGAGTTCGCACTTATCGCCTGCCGGAACAGTAAGCCGTATATCTTCTTCTTTTGCGCCGTCAACGAACGGAGCATTGATAGTAGTATGCGATGCAAGCGACATAGGCAGAACTTTAAGGTCATTGTTTATGAAGCAGATATTCTGTTCAAGACCGTTTTCGGAAAGCGTAAAAGTATATTCCGCGGTGAATTTAACAGGAAGATACTGGAAAAATTCATCTTTTTCATCATATTCATAGCGAACCTTGACCCATGCGCAATTGCTGTCGGCATCATGCTCGACAACCTCGAATGTACGCTTATGGAGGAAGCCATGAATATGATTGTTATACGGTGCTTTTTCATTTACTGGCAGCTGATATGTGCCTGAGCTTGTCCTGAGAACACCATCAGCAAAACGGTTTGGAAGATAAAGCGTAGGAAGTCCCCATACTTCTGCTGACTGTCTGATAGTATCTGCAGTATTATCGGGATTCCATCGAAAAAATTCCATTCCCTTTTTGTTATTGCGGAAACGGATAACATTTGCTCCTATCTCGTAGGCAACGAGAGCCTCATATCCGCCGGCAGTGAGTTTAACGCAGGTAGTGCCGTTCCAGTTCATAAGCTGTGTTGTGTTTTTCATCAGATAAAATCCTTTCTTTTTGATTTTTAAAATAATCCCTTATCAGTCCATACGGTTTTCCATGTCCGTATATTCGCGCATAGGTGATATTGCCTTGTATGCCGGACGTATAATCTTGTTTGAATTTATAAGCTCCTCGATTCTGTGAGCTGACCAGCCGGCGATTCTTGACACTGCAAAAATCGGCGTGAAAAGCTCGTCCGGAATGCCAAGCATACGATAAACAAATCCGCTGTAGAAATCGACGTTTGCACATACGCCCTTATAAATTTTTCTTTCCTCTGCTATTACTTCCGGTGCTAAACGCTCTACCATTGAATACAGTTCAAATTCATCATGTCTGTTCTTTTCTCTGCTGAGCTTTTCGACAAATCCCTTGAAAACTTTCGCGCGCGGGTCTGAATGCGAATACACCGCATGACCCATTCCATAAATAAGACCTGAATTATCAAACGCTTCCTTGTGGAGAAGTTTTTTCAGATAATCACGCACCATACCCTCATTTTTCCAGTCGCTTACTTTTTCTTTCATGTCATCAAACATCATAGCTACCTTGATATTCGCTCCGCCGTGCTTCGGTCCTTTCAGCGAACCGAGTGCAGCTGCTACCGCGGAATACGTATCAGTCCCCGACGAAGATACAACATGAACCGTAAATGTTGAGTTATTTCCTCCTCCGTGTTCAGCGTGAAGAACAAGTGCAAGGTCAAGAATGCGGGCTTCCAGTTCCGTGAACTTCTTGTCCGGACGGAGCATATAAAGCAGATTTTCAGCAATCGACAGCGACGGCTCAGGGTCATGAATAAAAAGACTTCCGCCGCTGCTGGAATATTTATACGCATGATATCCATAAACTGCAAGCAGAGGAAACAGCGTAATAAGTCCCACGCACTGACGGAGTACATTCTGAACGGATATATCATTTGCTGATTCATCATAGGAATAAAGCGACAATACACTTTTTGCAAGAGTATTCATCATATTGCCGCTCGGAGCTTTCATGATTACATCTCTTGTGAACGTCGTCGGAAGATTGCGATAATCCGCTAAAATACTCTTAAATTCCGCGAGTTCATGCTC
>CAMWRC010000114.1 GCA_947176565.1 uncultured Ruminococcus sp. | reverse complement strand
CCGGTTACATACGGCGATTCTGAGACAGTTTCAGAGTAATAATTAAAAATCCTGCCTTTCATGTGCAGAAGGCAGGATTTTTTTGATTATATTCCGAGTATTCTTGCAGCTTTGAGTATGGCAAGCTGAGTTTTTCCGTCGCGTATTTCGCAGTTCATGACCTGCTGAACAGCATCGGCAAGCGGGATTTTCTCGACATCAAGAAATTCATCGGGGTCAAGGCTCTGATGACTGAACTCAAGACCTTTTGCGAGATACATATGTGTGATTTCAGAATTATATGCAGGAGTCGGCAGCATTTCACCCATATATATAAATTCCTTGCAGGTATAACCTGTTTCCTCAAGAAGTTCACGTCTGCCGCATTCAGCATGATTTTCGCCTTTTTCGAGCTTTCCGGCAGGAACTTCCCTTGTGGTGGTATGGAAAGGATAACGGAACTGCTTTACAAGAAAGATTTCGTTATTCTCCGTAACCGGTACAACGCAGACTCCGCCATGGTGCAGAAGAACATCACGGACAGCGTGATTTCCGTTTTCGAGTTCCACGGTATCGTGGGTTATTGTAAAAATAACCCCCTCGTATTTGATTTCGCTTTTCAGTGTTTTTTCATCAAGATGCATAATTAATTCTCCTTTTAAAATTGTTTTTATTTTTGAAATTTTTGAAATTTCGTTCTGCCTGAATATATTTCAGATGCCGTTACTTTCTGGCATGAATTATAATCATAGCTGTGTGATATAAATTTCCGGTTTTCCGGATATTTCCGGTGTATCAGGACATATATCAGAAGAAGAATCAGACCGGATACTGATATAATTATTCCCTCATGAAGTCCCGGAGTTGTATAGCGGAATACTATTGTATTTTCTCCGGAATCTGCTTTTACAGCTATGAATCCGTAAGAAACCTTTTCCACATCTGCCGGCTGACCGTTGACTTCCGCTGTCCAGCCGCTGCTGTACGGAACGCTGAAAAATACAAGCTTCGGTTTGTCAAGAGTTATTCCGGCTTCAAATCCCTTTGAATCATAGGTGAAGCTATGGGAACAGATACTGCGTTTTTCTTCACAGGCAGCGATATAGTTTTCTTTATCCATGTCAAAAATATCCGTTCCGGCTTTTTTCAGAATGCCGGAATATTTTTCTATCTGTTCATCGTTGAGAACAAGCGCGCTGATAAGAGAACGTTCGCGGACAGATTTATCATTTATTCTGGAATCATTTTCAGAAATATAAGTATCATATCCGAATCCTATAGGAATATAATGTTCATTCTCATATATTTCAAAGTATTCATTTTCGGATATATATTTAAATCCGGGGAGTTCCTTTTCAATATCCGCGCGTGAAGCTCTTATTCCGTTTTTATCTGTAAGTTCACTGCTGTCAGGAGATTCTGTCATGCTCTGTATTTCCTCATAAGTATAGCCGTCAGTTTTTTCACGATAGAAATATTTTACTGAAAAAAGTCCGCGTAATGTATAATGACTTACATCTGCACGTGAAGCAACATCGCGGTTTATTCCTACAGAGTCGTAAAATTCCATAATAGATGTATTTACTACGCTCTGGAATGCTCTCATACAAGGAAGTCCCCACAGCATAGGATAATTGTCGCAGTTTTCGGATATGTCAATCCGGAAGAAATTATCTTCGCTGACTTCTTCGTATACACCATCGCCGCCTTTTATTGCGGAATCAATATATTTTCCTGCTGATTCCGGCGTAACTGCACCATACAGAACTACTGCAATCACGCATATAAAACTTGCCGCAGCTGAGGCGTATGTCATGAGTTTTGGATATTTTTTTCGGCGGCGTATGATAATTACAGCGCATACTAGAAAGACAACGGCTATTCCGGTTGTAAGCCAGAAATATGCGAAATCATTCGGATATGAGAACCATTTTATTTCATCATCTTCTTTTACAGGTATGAATGATATGACACTGAAAAAAATTATTACAGCAGCTGTTATTTTTACTGCCGGTCTGAAATCTGCATCATCATCGTCAAGTGACTGAGCAGTCATAAGAGCGAATATAAGTATCGGCATATAGTACCAGCGGGCGTAGTAACTTGCATTGAATGTATAGAACATACTGTTCAGAATCGGAATAAATGCGCACAGAATACATATCAGGGAAATCCTCACAGCCCAGTGTTTTTTTCTGGTACGCATGAATGTTATAACTCCGAGCATTGAGAAAAGCGGCATATATCCGCCTACAGATGCCCATTTTGCACCTTCGCTCTTGAACAGGTTCGGGCGCGCCGGAGCATCTGACGGCAGGAAAAATGTCTGTATCGCGCGGAGTACCCGTGACTGTTCGCTGTAGAAAATCATTCTGTCGCCGTAGAGATGCTGATTTACGCGGTAATTATCCAGCAGTGCAAGCGCGGACGGCAGCAGGATAAATCCGGCAATTGCAGTTCCGAGAACGGCTTCGAGGAGCAGGAGAAAAAATTTTTTCCACGTCGCCGGAAAATCCTTTGACGGCAGGCGCATAAGGAAATATATAACTAAAAATACAGCCTGACCTGTAAAAAAATAGTAATTCACAGCCGCCATTACGGCGACCGTAATTGCAAACCAGCCGCGGCGGTTTCCACATATATTTTCCTCCATTGCGATGAGCATAAGCGGAAAGAGTGCGGTAACGTCCTGAAAGTGATTGAAAAACAGATTGAATACCTGAAATCCTGAAAATGTATACATCAGCGCGCCTGTGAGTGCGGCTTCTTTTCCTCTCACAAAGCGGCGTATGTAGATATACGCCGTAAGTGACGCTATACCGTGCTTTATCGCTAAAAGCACGGGGATAAAACTGCTTACGAGCCATTGCGGTATTATTGTTGTAAGCCAGAAAAAAGGACTGCCGATAAGATAGAATGAATACGATGTCAGCAGGTCAGAGCCTAAATCAGTGAACCAGTTCCAGCCGAACTGACCGTTCCGAATGGCATTATTGAGCAGAGTATGGAATGGAATCTGCTGTGCATTGAAATCACCGTAGTATATAAAATAACCGCGTTCGCATATCATTATTGGAATAAATGCCGCCATAAGGGCAGCAAATCCTAGAATAAACGCCTGAAGATATTTTTCTTTTGTGTTGTTTGTGTATCTGAGCCATTCTGTTTTCTGTTTTGTTTTCATTTTTGTCTCCTGTTATATACTGTTTAAATTATCTCCCTAATTATATTTATTTATTATCTGTTGTGCCGCTTTCCGTCTTGTACAACGGCTGTTCATGGCGAATTTTTCAATATACCGATGTGCCTGTGGTTCGGTGAAATTCAGATATTTCATAAGAACCGCCTTTGCTTTGTTTATAATCCGAATATCGTCGGTACGGCTGAGAATATCGCCTGATTCCCGTATATTTCCGTTAAGCATAATATCCTGTAGGATTTCAGTAAGATAATTTCTGTCAACCGGTTTACTGAGAACGGTTATTCCGTAATCATAGAGATTTTCTGTAAGCCCCTCTGAAATACTGCTCTGACATGTAATTATTATTTTTGCAGATGTTTCATAAGCTGCTGATACGGCGAGTTCCTGACCAAATTCATCTGACAGGGGAGTATTTATTATGATAATATCCGGAGAAACGTTATTTTTTATAAAACGCCGCACTTCATTTCCGGAGGAAAAAACGGCTATACGGTCAAATCTGGAATTTTTCAGAATCTGCTCTGTGAAATCCGGATTTTCCGCTGATACTATAACTGCACTGTTCATGATATTATCCTCAGATATACGGGAAATAGAATTTCTGTTCAAATTCTGATTTACCCGTGCTGTTTTTATAATTTTCAATCTGGTATTCTGCGTAATCCATCATTTTTTTGATCACGCTTTCCGGAAGATTCCGGCGGACGAAACTGCTGTCATCGGCAAGCCGCACAGCTTTTTCAAGAGAGTTAGGAAGCTGTATTAATTTATCGTAATCTGAAATCATATCGTCATGTGATTTTATTCCCTCGATTCCGGCAGAAAGAATAAGCTTGAAAGCTATATACGGATTGCAGGCGGCATCGGCGGAACGAAGTTCAATACGCGGAGGTATTCCGGCGGAATGCGGCATACGTATGAGCGGAGCGCAGTTTTTTCCCGAACAGTTGATATATTGCGGAGCATTTCCCACGCCGAACCGCTTGTATGAGTTTACAGTCGGATTGAGAAAAGCTGTGATTTCACTTATTCTCCGCATTATTCCCGATATGAAATATCTGCCGTTTTCTGTGATTTTTTCCGGAGATGCACCGAAAATATGTTCGCCGTTTTTTCTGATGCTCAGGGATATATTGAGCGCGCTTCCGTGATGATTTTCCATAGGTTTGGGCATGAAAGACGCAAAAAGTCCGCATTGTGCCGCTATTGATTTCACGACGGTTTTATAGTGAACCATATCATCAGCGGCATTAACCGGCTCATTTGCACGGAAATCAATTTCATTCTGAGCAGGACCATGCTTATGGCAGGAGCTTTTTGGATTCAGTCCCATTTCTTCCAGTGACAGACAGATTTCACGGCGTACATTTTCGCACTTATCGAGAGGAGCGACGTCGAGATAACCTCCGTTATCGTGAGGGATAAGCGTAGGTTCTCCCTTTTCATCAAGGTTAAAGAGATAAAATTCACACCGTGTTCCCATTTCACAGGAATATCCGTTCAGCCGGAGTTCATTGATATAATCAATCAGATTTGTACGCATATCATCAGTGAAATCTCTGCCGTCAGGATATTTCAGGCTGCAAAAAAAACGGACAACTCTGCCGGATTTAGGTCTCCACGGCATTACAGAAAGCGTTGATATATCCGGAAACAGCAGCAAATCGGAACTGTTTACACCAAATTCTGCGGCATCAAATGGGATCCCGTTTACAAATGCCTGTTCGAGTTCATTCGGCATTACAGCTATATTTTTAAGATTTCCGAAAACATCGCAGAATGTAAGACGTATAAATTTGACATCATTTTCGCTGACGAATTTCAGCAGTTCTTTTGGTGTATTATTCATGAAATCACTTCCTTTATACA
>CAMWRC010000113.1 GCA_947176565.1 uncultured Ruminococcus sp. | reverse complement strand
TCTAAATTCCGATTTATCTAATTAAAATTATACATCTTAAAAATTATTTTGTCAGTAGAAATGCCATAGCACTTTTGACTGAAAATCAAAAATGCTATCGCGAAAACTTCTTTATGAGTGACACTATTCTCAGGAGAGATATTTTTTTATCTGTTTATTATTCTTTTTCGCATGAGCCATTTCCGCATTTACCGCAGCAGCTCTTTGAATTCGGACAGCCGATGCAGTGCTGACCGCGTTTTTTTGCTCTGTAAAGATATACTGATATTGATATTACAATAGCAAGAACAATCGCAATAATGATGATATTTTCCATATTATGCCTTTCCGAGAGCATACTCAGATTCAAGATTCTTGTTGGAATTTCTTATGAGTATGCATATCCATGCAACAATAACAACCTCAACAATAAGTCCTGCAAATGCTGAGCCGATATTCAGTGTAGACGGAGCTGTTAAAAGTGTGCCGATTGTATAAACAAGATAGCCGACTGTATAGCCTGTTGCCATCTGGAAACCGATTCCGCCCCAAAGCCATTTAGCGGACTTCATCTCAGAGTTCATTGCGCCGATAGCCGCAAAGCATGGCGGTGTAAAGAGGTTGAACATAAGATAAGCAAGAGCTGCAACCTTTGTGATTGCCATAACACCTGCAACCTCTGAACCTGCACCCTCCATGAGAGCAAGTTCTTCTGTGTCAATCAAATTTTCAAGTCCGACGAAGCATACAGCAAGTGTTCCTACAACATTTTCCTTTGCGATGAAACCTGTAACTGCTGCTGCTGCAAGCTGCCAGCTGAGTACGCCGACAATCGGAAAGAGGATATAGGCGAAAGGGCTTGCAATAGTTGCAAGAATTGATTCATCAGCAGTTTCAGCAGCTTGTAATTTCCAGTTGAATGTCTGCATAATCTGAACTGCTGTATTGCAAAGGAGAATAATTGTAGCAGCCTTTACTATGTATGCCCAGCCGCGACTGCACATTGATTTGAATGCGCCGACAAATGAGGGAACTTTATATTCAGGAAGTTCGATTATAAAGAAAGATTTTCTGACTTTGTAGCCGGTAATTTTATTGATTAGCAATGCCCCAATGAATATGAGAGCGATTCCGGAGAAATACATTACAGCACTTACCCAGCCGGCATCATCAAAGAATGCACCTGCAAACAGTGCGATAACAGGAATTTTTGCGCCGCATGGCATCATAGGAGTGAGCATTGCAGTAGCGCGGCGTTCACGCTCATTTTTAATAGTACGGCTTGCCATGATTCCCGGAACTCCGCAGCCTATGCCGATAACGAACGGAATTACAGACTTTCCGGAAAGACCGACCTTTTTGAAAATCGGATCAAGAACAACTGCAACTCTTGACATATATCCGCAGTCTTCAAGGAGAGCAATAAGGAAATACATTATCATAACAAGGGGCAGGAACCCAAGAACCGCAATAACGCCGCCGATAATACCATCAACAAGAAGTGCGGAAAGCAGAGATGATGCATTTTCAAGCAGACTGCCTACCCATTCCTGAAACATTTCCATCCATCCTACAAGAGTATCAGCGATAAAAGGTCCGACCCATACCTGTGAAATCTGGAATACAAAGAACATGACCACAGCAAAAACAGGAATACCAAGCCATTTATTGGTAATTACGGAATCTATTTTATCGCCTGTATTAAATTCTTTTGTAAGAACTTTTCTTGTTTCGACTTTTTTAACTATGTTGTTTACAAATTCAAATCGTTTCCGGTCAGCCGCTTCGACAGCAGCCTTGTCAGTCAGGTCTATATTATCCTGCCTGTATGGTGCGGTCTGATTGGTGTTCACACGCTGTACAGCGGCTTTTACGACAGCTTCCAGACCCTCAGCGGACGTTGAGATTGTTTTGATAACCTGACAGCCGAGTTTTTCCGAGAGAAGTTTTTCGTCAATCTTTGTATCTTTTTTCTTGTTTATATCGTCCTTGTTCAGTGCAACTACTACAGGGATTCCAAGTTCAAGCAACTGAGTTGTAAAGAAAAGACTTCTGCTCAGATTTGTGGCATCGACGATATTTATAATAACATCTGGATTTTCCTTTTTGACGTATGAACTTGTAACACTTTCCTCGCTGGTAAACGGAGACATAGAGTAAGCTCCCGGCAGGTCAACAGCGATAAGATTTTCATTTCCGCCAAGACTTTTTTTTATTGGGTGTTCGTTTTTGTCAACTGTAACACCTGCCCAGTTTCCGACTTTTTCATTTCGTCCGGTCAGAGCGTTGTACATTGTGGTTTTACCCGAATTTGGGTTGCCTGTCAAGGCAATTCGCATAATAGATTCCTCCTTAAAAAGTTATTGTATGCTAACTTGTGTTCAAAAATTCAGAGCTTTAATTCATAGAAATTCTATGCTTATTCCGGAAATATTTTCTAGAATAAGCATAATATTCTGATTGATACAAGCCCCTGACGGCTGATTGGATTTCAGCCATATTTTTCCAGTCGGCATATTTGTTATTTATAACTAACCTTACTTTAGAATTATACACTACTGCCATATAGTTGTCAAGAGGTTTTCAGCAAGATTGTTAATAATATACAAATTTGATTGTCAGGTTTAGAATATAAATATGTTAGTATTCACAAACATAATAAATAAAAATCTGCGTTCATGGGAAAGCCATATATCTTATCTCGTGAACAGAGATTTTAATATTGTATTATTCAGTCTCTGAATCAGCCGCTAAGTCAGCCGCTGAAGTTGTGGGCTGGTCAATTTTTGTACGCTGAACAGAGACCTTTGCATTTGTAGTAACCCAGACATCATCAAACGTAGGACATGAAAAAGTGACATTCTGATTGAACTGATTGGAGGTAATATTCAGATTAAGCAGACTGACATCAGCAATAATATCTTCCGATGTTATCTGACTGATTGATTCTTCTGGTCCTACTATAGTAATATCCATCTGTTGAGTCAGGATTGCATATTCGTAGCTGCTGTCCGGAATATTGCTTATATTTATACGGCTTCCGTCAATAGTAAGGCTTTTTTCAGCGAGTTCCATATCTTCAAGTGTAACCGTTACGGATTCGAGGTCGGAAACATTGATATATTCGCTGTTTTCAAGGCTGTTGCTCATATAGAACGTGCGTGAGAATCCCGGTTTTATTTCATTAAGTGGAATAACTCCGATGTCAATGGTATCAGGAATTTCTGTCTGACTGTTATTGCAGGCAAGGGTTATCGTATCAGCTGACATTTTGAATTTTATAGTATCTTTGTTGAAATTTACAGGGGCATTTACTATAGATACCGAAAGACCGACAGTCTTATGTGTACGGACGGGAACATTTATGGTGAAATTCATATCGCTGAATTTCAGACCGGTCTTGTCTATTATGGCATTATCTTCGGTGTAGAGCTGAATATCATCGCTTGCAAGTATATATGTTGAACTGAGAGTCATTTCCTTGCTGTAAACAGCACAGCATTTTGAAATCTTGTCAAGCTGTGCGGAAGGTCCGGTAATCCGTATAACAGAGGGGTCGCAGGTAAATTCAGCATTATTTATTTCATAGCCGTCAGCGATTTCAACTTTCGGAATGAGTGGTGTTACAGAAAATTCACGTATTTCTATCTTATCAAATACTACTGTTGCTGTTGGCGGTGAGATTGATTTTATTTCATAATTTACTTTCATGTCATTGTCGTTCCGGATTTTAAGCGTAAGTTTTTTTGTGCCGGCATTTGATACGTTGTCAGTATCGAAATATGCAACAAGATTTTCAGCTGTGAGATAGCCAATCTGAGTACGGCTTCCGAGGATTTCCGCGGTGACTTCCTGTACATCGCATGAAATCACGTTAAGACCGTTCTGACTTGCATTTGACATATCCACTGTCACGGGAATATGATATACTGTTGTCTGTACTGACGGATATTGTGTAAGTGCTATAAGAAGCCATACAATAACAGCAATTACAGCAGATATTACGGCGAGAAACAGATTGCTTTCCATGTAATTTTTTTTGAATCTGTCAAAGAATTTCATTTATTGCGCCTCCTTCCTAAAATGGAAGAAATAGCTTTTTTAGCATTATTTTCCGCCTCGGAGGTTTCGTAGAAAATTTCTTTTTCGAGGGTGGATTTAAGCCGTATACGGGTATAATCACGGGTAAGCACGCCATTTATTGCAATGGAAATCTGACCTGTTTCTTCGGATACTACAACTATGACGGCATCAGAATTTTCGCTCATGCCGATAGCCGCGCGGTGACGTGAACCGAGCGCTTTATTTATATTTACATCGCTGTTCGGACGCGGCAGAAAGCAGGCGGCAGCAAGTATAATTCCGTCGCGCATAATTACAGCTCCGTCATGAAGCGGTGTTTTCGGATAGAATATATTTCCGAATACTTCCTTGCTTGGGAGGGCGTTCATTAATGTTCCTGTTTCAATCTGTTCGCCGAGCCGTGTTTTCCGTTCGATAACGATAAGTGCGCCTGTACAGCTTGCGGAGAGTTCCACACAGGTATCGCATATAGCTTCTATTGCGGTATTCCAGCGTTGTTTGAGGTCATTTGACGGAGTACCGATTCCGATAAACTTGATTCCGAACTGTGTTGTTCCGAACTGTTCAAGAGCGCGGCGTATTTCAGGCTGAAAAAGTATCAGCATGGCAAGAAGTCCTATATCAAGGGCCTTGCCGAGAATATAATTCATGACGGTAAGCTTGAGCAGAGAACTGAGAAAATAAGCGGTTATGAGGAGTATAATGCCCTTGATAAGCTGACCGGCGCGGGTTTCGCGGATAAGTCTCAGGAGCAGAAAGATTATGTATGCGAGGACTATAAGGTCTATGGCATCTTTAAATTCGATTGTTGACATAAGGCTGAAAAATGCGTATTGCATATCCTTGAAAGAGGGCATTGTATCACTTCATTTCTGTGGAGTATCAGTAGTCCGGAATTTCACTCCGGACTACCTATTATATATTGTACCACAAATTTTAAGAATTTCAATAGGTTTTTTATAATTTCTGAAAATTTTTATATAAATAAATTT
>CAMWRC010000112.1 GCA_947176565.1 uncultured Ruminococcus sp. | reverse complement strand
CAATATAACGATTATACGCTTTTTAAAAAGATGATGTCGAATTAAAATTGTAATTGTGCAATTTTTATAAAAATAATAAATATTTTTTGAAAGTATTGACATTTTATTGTTTTTGTAATATAATGTATATAGATTAATATATTACCAATGCTGAAAGCGGAAAGAAAATGTGATACCATTGAGCTGTTTATTTCATTCGTGAACCGTTTTGTGACTGAAAGGAGTTTTAATATGAAGTTGTTCAAAAAGATTATGGCAAGTATTGCAGCAGGAATAGTTGTAATTTCTTCTGTAGTACCGGTTTTCTCTTCAGCTAAGTATAAAAAAGATTATTTGAACATGGGTAAAGACCCTAATGATGATGGTGACATTACAGTTGCCGATTCAACATTCATTTTACAATGTATTCGAGGCAAATTTGAAGTTACCAATTATGATAGATTGGACATGGACGATAATGGTGTTGTATCAGAAGCTGATTCGTGGATAGTGTTGCTGTGTGATGCGGGGGTGAGTACATGATATCTAAATCAAATAGTTGGTTCATCAAAGTTATGTCTACGACACTTGCAATAGTTTTGTTTATAGTCGCAGTCACATCTTTTAATTCGTATGCAGATAACAGACCTGATATACGAGATTATGTTATCTATAATGCAACAACTGGCAAGAAAATAAAAGAGTATTCTTTATCAAGAGGTTCAGCAACTAATAATGATATTTCATTTCATAATATCATCGGTTCTGATGACAGATATGAAAATTGGAGTAAAATTGGTGTAGTAAAAATTTTGACAGGTTTGCCTAGCGATCCAAATGTCTATGGTCAGTCGACTGGATTTGTAGTAGATGCACATACGATTGCGACCGCTGCTCATTGTTTAGTTAAAACTGGAACACTTGAACCACGTATTATTGAAAAAATTTTATTATTTGATGATGAAGGTAGTTTAGTTTCAAATGGTGTTAGTTATCCCGTTTTAACACCAGTACAATATCATGTTCCGGTTGAATTTCTTGAGAATAATAACAAATTTTATGGAGAGGAAAGAGCAATATATAATGTTGTTTACGATTATGCACTTATAACAGTTAAAGAGGATTTAAGTGATTTTATCTGTTTCAATATGGGTATTCCGCTTGATTCTATGGTGTCTAAAAATTCGCAAAATAAAGATTCTAAAGTAAAGGTAACAGGATTTCCAAAAAAAATTAATGATAATACTGATGTGAATGATTATGGTACTCACGCCAAGTATACTGGAAACGGAAAAATCGTGGATATGGAAGAAGAATATATATTCCATGATATTGATGTTACTTCAGGTAACAGTGGATCACCAATATATATAGAGGAAGTTGTGAATGGACGCATATATAATACAGTTATTGGAATACATGTCTCTTCATCATTAGATGGGGGTGATAATCGTGCAACACGTTTCACTCCGGAAGTTCTTAACTTTTTATGTTCAAATTCTGAGAAAAAGTATTAATAATGAGGTGATATTTATGAAAAAACGTCTTGTATCTATTCTTTCAGCAGGTGCTTTTCTAATTTCCTCTGTGAATGTTCTCAATGCTGGTGCTGTCGCCACCTTTGAAAACAGCCTCTCTCCGCAGTATGAGCAGAAAATGGAAAATTATGTGGAATTTGAGGACGACGGATTTTTTACTAAAAAAAGTACAAATCCTGATAACTGGACACGATGTTATTATAAAAAAGATGCGAAAGACTGTTCATTTGTCCGTATTGAAAGCTATATCGCTCCGAAAATGATTATCAGACTCCGGAATAATGACGATACAGAGCTTGTTTCTGAAATCATACAAAGTTATAATTCATCATACTATATCATGACTAACAGCTACAGTGATATAACTGAGTATAGAGTATATGATTACAGCGGTGTCTATAAGATGATGTATCATTCCAAAAAGATATATCAGGATTTGAAAGAACTTGCTGAAGTTGTCAGCTTTGACTACTTCCCTGCGGACGGCTGGTTTTATTTAGAGGAGCGGTCTTTTCCACCGTCAATAACCAGTTATGCATATGACCAGACAAAGGAAAACAAAGCCGAAGTGCTACAGCAGTATATTGATGATAATAATCTTGATTTTACTGTTGTGACGTATGATTATGAGTCGGATTTGCATTACTATGATGATTATATAGGCTGTTATCTGAAACCTAACTATGATATAGGATTTGAGGAGCATCTTGAAATTGCAAAGAGAATAAAAAATGATTTAGGTTATACCTATAGGGGAGATGTTGTTGTGGTTCCTGATTCGGATGAATCATTACGGATTCAGAATATTGATGTCTGCAATAGTATTGACGGCGATTCAAACGATGACGGAGAACTCACTGTAGCCGATGCAACACTGATATTGCAGAATATCGGCAATTCCGATAAATATAAACTTTCACCGCAGGGCGAATTCAATGCGGATATTACCGGAGACGGCGACGGAATTTCTGCTTTGGACGCACTGGAAATTCAGAAAATTCTTGCAGACGACTGATAAATAACAAAATCCTCAGAAATTCGGTTTCTGAGGATTTTTTGATATATAACTTGTCCGTGAGCCTGAACCCACGGACATTGTCATTCTGATTACTTTTTGATAAGCTCTGCAAATTCAAGAGCCTTGCCCAAATCACCGGCAATCTTGAGTTTTCCGAGGGTAAACGCAGCAACAGCATCAAGTTTACCGTCAAGAAGCTTTATAAGATGTTCCATTTTCATTGTGATTTCACAGTCGCGGTCATTGTAATAGTAGGGCTGTATATCAAAGCCCATGTTGCCGTTTTTGTTCACCGCAACGTAGAAATTTGACGGGTCTTTGTCCTTGACAACAAATGAAACGGCAAGACCGTTTGCTCCGGAAACATCTATCTTTTCAGCCATTTCACGGAGAACTTCAATAAGCTCATTCACTGTATTGACTTCGTTCAATGTCATAAAATCACCCCCTTTCGTGATTATGTGATTTTAATTATTTTTTTTGCTTTTTGATTTCTTGAAATTAAGATTTGCCGTCAGAATTTTATCCGACTGGAAAAGCCTTACCGCAAAGAACATACATACAGCAAATACGATAATCTGATAAATAAGACCGATAATAAGTATAGTTGTATTGCCGAACATTATATTAGGTATTGCTGAAAATGTGTGTGTGAACGGAATCGCATAGACTATCAGTCTTATAACTATCGGCAGGCTGTTTATATCGGCGAACATGGAAATCATATACGGAATCATTGCCATGAACATAAGCGGCATAATCATTGTCTGTGCCTGTTTTGTATCGTTGACGAGAGAGCCTAATACAAGCGATACTGAAAGACATATCATGATAGTTGCAAAGAGCTGTATTCCGACGATAATATAATCACCTGCACTGAGTGAAAGTCCGAGACGTTCCAGCGCGTCCTCAACAGGCATAAATTCAGAAATCGGCATACTGCTCATATCGGCAGTGACTGTACCCATTGCGCTGTTCATCATGAATGAAAATCCTATCATGAATGCCGCGGCGTTCAGGAGCGCGACAATTGCAGCTGAAAGCATTTTCGCTCCTAATATTGATATTCTTGATACAGGAGCTGACAGAAGCGTTTCAAGCGTCTTGTCGATTTTTTCATTTGCAATCGCGCTCATAAGCATCTGTGAAGTCATAGTTATCAGCAGAAAGACGATAATCGGCAGAATCATGCTCTGCATCATTATTTTGCTCATGACATCGCTTGCGGAGACATCAGCGGATTTATCATTGACTACGGTGTATTCCGAAATATTAACCGGAGAATTTATAAGCTTTATATCTTTTTCTGAAATTCCTGCTTTCCCGGCAAATATATCAGCAATACATGATTTTATAAAGCTTACTGCGCCGTCATTGTTATTTGATAAATTTGATATCATAGCGGCTGATTTCATTTCTGAGATGCTGACAAGTTCCGGAGCTTCGCCGTTTTCAAGAGTTTCCGTAAATCCGGCAGGAATAATAATCATGCTTTCTTTTCCGGCGGAACGGAGAATTTCAGAATAATCCTCACTCTCAGCATTTATAAGATTGACATTTCCGCCTTTCTGTCGTATATTCTCAAGAAGTTCAGCTGTCAGACTGGTTTTGTCATTATCAGCGATAGTTACTGTATATTCCTGTTTGACAGCTTTTTCGACAGTAGTATCCATGACATTGCCCAGAAATGCGAACATTACGATTACAACTGCAAGGCTTATGATTGTCTGTGCGTTGATAAGTTCTGAAAGTTCTTTTTTGAGGAGATTAAAGAATTTCATTATCATTCACCACCCTTTCAAAGACTTCTTCGAGATTTGCGGCATTGTAACGCTGTTTGAGTTCGTCTGTTTTTCCGGTAACAAGAAGATGTCCCTTTGCGATTATTCCCACGCGGTCTGAAACAAATTCTATTTCAAGCATATTATGCGACGAAAGCAGGAATGACATACCTTCTTCGGAAGCGAGTTTTTTTATCATGCGGCGTATTTCCATGGCGTTGAGAACATCAAGACCGCTGGTCGGCTCGTCCAGAATTGCAAGAGCCGGTTTTGTCATGACTGCCCGTGAAAGCAGAAGCTTGCGTATCATGCCGCGGCTGTACGTTCCGATTTTATCTTTCAGTCTGTCACCGAGACCGCACATATTTTCAGCGCGTTCGACATAGTCGTTGATAGTATCAATATCGTTTGAGAAAAGTCCTGCCATGAACCGCAGATATTTTTTTCCGGTCATATTCTTATATGCGCCGGCTTCATCGGGCAGATATGTTATTGCCTGACGGACTTTTTCGGGTTCTTTTATAATGCTGTGACCTGCAACGACTGCATCTCCGCTTGTTGGCTTTAGAAGCGTTGAAATCATGCGTATAGTAGTTGTTTTTCCTGCTCCGTTCGGACCGATAAGAGCGAATATTTCGCCTTTTGCGATTTCAAATGAAACGCTGTCCGCCGCAAGAACTTTGGAATACTGTTTTGACAGTCCCTTGACTTCAAGAATATTTTCCATAAATCCTCCCTGTTTCATGTATTGCTGATACGGCATATCAGCAAAATATTTATCCCATACAAGTATAT
>CAMWRC010000111.1 GCA_947176565.1 uncultured Ruminococcus sp. | reverse complement strand
CCACAGCGACATCAGAATTTCAAATACGATTCTCGGTCAGCTTTCAGACGCTTACAAGAAAATCAGAAATACCGCAAGATATATTCTCGGAAATCTCGGAAACGGCAGCGGATTCAATCCTGATACCGACTGCGTAGATGATGATAAGCTTACAGAGCTTGACCAGTGGGCAATGATGAAGCTTGATGCTCTTATTGATACTGTGAAGAATGGATATGAGAAGTACGATTTCCATGTTGCATTCCATGCTATTCATAATTTCTGCGTAGTTGATATGTCTAACTTCTATCTTGATATTATCAAGGACAGGCTTTACTGTGAGAAAGAAGATTCAGAACTCCGCCGTGCAGCGCAGACTGTTATGTATCGTATACTCAGTGCTGTCACACGTCTTGCAGCTCCTATTCTTTCATTTACAGCGGAGGAAATATGGCAGTTCATGCCGCACAGTGCAGAAGATGACAAGCAGAGTGTATTCCTTAACCAGATGCCTGAGAAATCGGGTATTGTCTGCGGAAGCGAATTTGCTGAAAAATGGAACTTTATCTACAGTACACGTGAGACTGCAAACAAGGTTCTTGAAGAAGCAAGAAACGCAAAGACTATCGGAAAATCCCTCGAAGCTAAAATTGTTATTAAAGCAGATGAAGATTATGACAGATACTGCGGACTCGCAGAACAGCTTAAAGAGATACTTATTGTTTCAGATGTGACTGTAGAGAAATCCGAAGGCGGGACGTTATTTACAGTTGAAAAGGCGGCAGGCGGTAAATGTGAACGCTGCTGGTGCTATTCTGACTATGTTGGAACTGACTGTAACCACCCGACGCTCTGCCGGAGATGTGCAGTAGTTGTCGAAGCATAAGAGCCTTGTGGCAGACTCCGGAAATAAATTATGAATTTTCAGCAGTCTGCTGCTGCAAAGTCTGCTGAAAACAACAGCAGGCTTTATTTTGAAAGGAAAAATATGGCTATAATGCTTATAATATCTGTTGCTGTGCTTGTGGCAGCAGACCAGCTTGTGAAATACTGGGCGGTTCATACATTACAGCCGCTGGGAAGCATGGATTTCATTAATATCGGCAGACTTGATATTCTCGACCTGACTTATCTTGAAAATGACGGAGCTATTTTCGGCAGTATGTCCGGACAGCGATGGTTTCTTATCGGATTTACGGCAATAATAATAGCTCTGGGAATTGTGGGAATGTTCGCGGCACTGAAAAAATCAAAGTTTTTCAGCATATCAATAATGCTTTTCGTGGCGGGCGGAATTGGCAATATCATAGACCGCATACGTCTCGGATATGTTGTTGATATGTTTGAGATAAAGCTGTTCCATTTTGCGATATTCAATGTAGCGGATATATGCGTTACGTGTGCGTTTGTGATGATATTCGCATATATACTGTTTATCGAACCGAAAGCTGAAAAAGCAAAGAAATCCGCAGAAGCTGAAAAGAATGAGTGAAATTAGAAAATGAGTGAGATTATTGAATATTGCTATGAATTACATGATTCGGCAATAAGAATAGACCGTTTCATTGCCGGAAATAAGAATAATCTGACACGTTCGGCAGTACAGAATCTTATCGAACAGGGAAAAATTCTTGTGAATGATAAACCGGTAAGCAAGAATTACAAGCTCAGGCATGACGACCGCATAACGGTTGAGATTCCAGAGCCTCAGATGCTTAATGCAGATCCGGAAAATATTCCGCTTGATATTGTCTATGAGGACTGCGATTTGCTTGTGGTGAACAAGCCCAAAGGAATGGTAGTTCACCCTGCTCACGGTAATTATAACGGAACTCTTGTGAATGCACTGCTTTATCACTGCGGAGACAGTCTGTCCGGAATAAACGGCGTAATCCGTCCCGGAATAGTTCACAGAATTGACAAGAATACAAGCGGACTGCTTATAGTTGCAAAAAATGACAAATCGCATATCCATCTTGCAGAACAGATTAAAGCTCACAGTTTTACGCGGGAATATGAAGCGGTTGCAGCCGGATTCTTTAAAGAGACGGAGGGAACTGTAGATGCTCCTATAGGACGGCATAAGACAGACCGGAAAAAAATGTGCGTTACTGCTGAAAATTCGCGGAATGCCGTTACGCATTACAGTGTGATAAAGCAGTACGGCGGATATGCTCACGTAAGGCTTCGGCTTGAAACAGGACGTACACATCAGATACGCGTTCATCTTGCTTATATCGGTCATGCCATACTGGGCGATGATGTCTACGGCAAGGCATATAAAGGACTTGACGGACAATGCCTTCACGCACGTAAAATAGGATTCATTCACCCCTCAACAAATGAGTATATGGAGTTTACAAGTAATCTGCCTGATTATTTTGCTTCTGTACTGAATAAACTTGAAAGAACGTGAGGCGCACGGAATGGATATAACAAAAACAATAATTTTCAGCGATATGGACGGTACGCTTCTTAATTCAGAAAAGCAGATTAATGAAATTGACAGAAAAGCTATTGAGAAATTCATATCGCTTGGCGGAAAGTTTACAATTGCGACAGGAAGAACAATACAGACTTTTGCACGTTATAAGGATATGCTTAATCTGCGTATGCCTGTAATCATGTATAACGGAGCTATGATTTATGATTATATTTCCGGAAATGTACTGTATTCACGTTGTCTGCCTGAAACAAGCCGCGGAATGACCGGAAAAATCATGAATTTTATGCCGGAGTGCGGCGGAGAAGTTCTGAGAACAGACGGAACGTATGTTTTCAGCAATAACGAACAGGAACAGCTTCACACGAATCTGTGCGGTATAGAACCCGAATATATGGAAATCAATGAAATTCCTGACGACGATTGGCTGAAAGTTCTTTTTGCGCTTGCTCCTGAAAGGGTAGCCTTGCTGGAGGATAAAATAAAGCGTATGGGATATTATGAATACGCCGATTTTGTGCGTTCATCGGATATTTTTCTTGAGATGCTTCCGAAAGGAACAAGCAAGGGTTCAGCTCTTAATGAATACCGTAAGCTTGACGGTATGAAAGATTTTACGTTTATAGCGATAGGCGATTTTGATAATGACATTGAGATGATAGCCAATGCTGATATTGGCGTATGCCCTGCAAATGCGGAGGAATCAGTAAAGTCTGTTTCTGGTATTGTGCTTGAAAGCACCAACGATGACGGAGCTGTTGCTGAACTTATAGATTATGTGATTCGTAATATGAATGATTAACGAAGTTATCAGAGGAGATAAATATGGAAGATTCAGTGAAGAAAAGTTTGCAGAAAATTGCCTGCAAGGTAAGAATGGGCGTTATTGAGGGAACTTATAACGCAAAATCAGGTCACCCGGGCGGTTCACTTTCAATCAGCGACCTCGTGACATATCTTTATTTCAATAAAATGAACGTTGACCCGAATGATTCAGAAAATGCCGACAGAGACAGGTTTGTGCTTTCAAAGGGTCATACAGCTCCTGCGCTTTATGCTGTTCTGGCGAAGAAAGGATATTTCCCGGAGGAGGAATTGAAATCACTCCGGCATATCGGCGCGCTTTTACAGGGACACCCTTGTATTCACACTCCCGGAGTTGATATGTCAAGCGGTTCGCTGGGTCAGGGAATTTCAGCGGCAGCCGGAATGGCTCTTGCCGGAAAGTTTGATAATAAAAATTATAAAGTATACACTGTTTTGGGAGACGGAGAAATCGAAGAAGGTCAGGTATGGGAAGCTGCAATGTTTGCCGCTCATTACAAGCTTGATAATCTCGTAGCCGTTGTTGATAATAATGGACTTCAGATTGATGGAAAAATCACAGAGGTATGCTCTCCTGAACCTATTACAGATAAGTTCGCGGCATTCGGCTGGCACGTAATAACAATGGACGCTCATGATTTTGACAGCATTGACGCGGCATTTAAAGAAGCCGGCACAGTTTCAGGAAAACCTGTTGCAATCATTCAGAAGTCGGTAAAGGGCAAGGGCGTATCGTTTATGGAAAATCAGGTCGGCTGGCATGGTACAGCTCCCAACAAGGAACAGTATGAGCAGGCAATGGCAGAACTCAGCGCACAGTTAAAGGAATTGGAGGACTAATATCATGGCAGATGTAATCAAAAAGGCTACCAGAGAAAGCTACGGCGAGGCACTTAAAGAACTTGCTGAGGAATACAGTAATCTGGTGGTTCTCGATGCAGACCTTGCGGCAGCTACAAAGACAGGAATATTCAAGAAAGCATATCCGGAAAGGTTTTTCGACTGCGGAATTGCAGAAGCTAATATGATGGGCGTTGCAGCAGGTCTTGCGGCTTGCGGAAAAATTCCTTTTGCGAGTACCTTTGCTATGTTTGCGGCAGGACGTGCGTATGAAATAGTCAGAAATTCTATCGGATATCCGCATCTCAATGTGAAAATCGGCGCAACTCATGCAGGTATTTCCGTAGGCGAGGACGGCGCAACACATCAGTGCAATGAGGATATTGCTCTTATGCGTACAATTCCAGGAATGACAATAATAAATCCCTGTGATGATATTGAAGCAAGAGCAGCTGTAAGAGCAGCTGTTGAGTTCAACGGACCTGTGTATATGCGTTTCGGCAGACTTGCAGTTCCGGTAATCAACGACAGCGAAACATATAAATTTGAAATCGGCAAGGGTGTTGTGATGAAAGACGGAAGCGATATTACTGTTATTGCAACTGGTCTTATGGTAAATGAAGCTCTTGAAGCTGCAAAGACTCTCGAAGCCGACGGAATTTCCGTAAGAGTAGTAAATATTCATACTATAAAGCCTCTTGATAAAGCCCTTATATGCAGATGTGCAGAGGAAACAGGAATTATTGTTACTGCTGAAGAACACAGTGTTATCGGCGGACTTGGTTCGGCTGTTGCGGAAGCAGTTACAGAAAGTTGTCCTGTTCCTGTGGTGAAAATAGGAGTAAATGATGTATTCGGATATTCCGGACCGGCTGCTGAACTTCTGAAAAAATTCGGATTGTCTGCTGAGAATATCGCAGAGACAGTGAAATTGGCTGTAAAACTTAAGAAATCAAGATAAATTAATTCTGGTTCATCTAAATTGCGGCAGGATACCCCGACCTCTTAGATCGGGGAGGAATGCCGCACTCCTCCTTTCAAAATTTATGTTATCCTCCTGACAGTC
>CAMWRC010000110.1 GCA_947176565.1 uncultured Ruminococcus sp. | reverse complement strand
CCACAGGATACATTTACCCTGCGACTGTAAAAAGGCACAATTAGTCATAATTAGCCGACACAGACGAAAAGAGCATATGAATCCTGCAACAAAGCATAACAAAACTGACAGTAAAACTGTCACCGAAAATTTTTTGTTACACTATATAAAATAAAGCAGGATTACTTACGCATCTTTTCACCTCAAATCTCTTTAATTTAATTCATTATATCATATTTTATATGGTTTGTCAAGAATAATTTTCTTTTTTCAACAAGAATCCCTCTGTCTATATTCGTAGCATAGGCGTTGGAAGTATGTCACTAAACAAACATCAGTTCAGATATTCAGACAGAACGGTAACAATATCACATTTTCCGAGTTTTCCCTGCTCCTGAGCTATATCTATTGCGCCGCTCAGTTTTTCCGTATCGTGATTTTTAAGTTCCTCTCCGCCGTCAGCTGCGTTTGTAACTACGCGGCAGGACGGCGGAACTTTCCATTTATGGAGCATATATTCAAGAACCTCTGTTTCATTACATTCTCCTAATAGTATAAGCTCTGTGTGACCTGTAAATATCTGTTTTCCGATTTTTAGTTCCGCCTCTTTCTTTGCCGTATCAAAATTTTCCGCTGTGACGGATAATGTTTCTTCTTCGGTATAGAATGACATTGTTACAGTATTTCCGTCAATTGCAGCTCCCCGCACATATGCACGTTTGTTTACATTTCCGTTGGAACTGCACCCTGTAAGAAGCAGAAGTCCGAGCAGGACTGTCATATATTTCATGACCTTACCGCCTTTCTTATCCGCCAGCATATCGCCGCGATTACAGGAACAGCTGTTCCGAGAACTGCAAAAGGAATACCATAATGTGTCTTTCCCTGAAACATCAGTCCGACAAGAGCCATTGCTGCCAGCATTGCGGTGCAGCGGTATTTTTTGAATTTAGGATATACGCAGTCAAGAAGATAATCTGCCGCCGCCCCCTGAACTGCTGTCGAATATACGGCAAATACTGTAAATACTATAAGAAACAGTGAATCTATCCGCTGTGATGAAAAAGGCTGTGTAAGCTGTGCCGCCGTTACTATCGGGAAATCTGTTATATCCATTATTCCTCCGCTTACAAGAACTCCCACCGTGATTATCAGAGCTGTAACAATAAGTCTGCATATTATATATATTGTAGCCGTCCGGACTGTTTTTCCCTTTGTGTATCCTAAAAGGACTGTAAGAGCGTTCATTCCTCCGCCTATGGCGACTCCCTTGACCGTTTCATTGAAAAATCCGTCCTGCGGTTGTATTGTGAGGTTTTTCATATCTGAATCAATAACTGCACTTACTGAAACGGCAGTCAAGCATAGTGCGCCGACTGCTGCTGCAATCGCACCTGAACGGGCGATGGCTTTTATTCCGGAGGACGAAAGATACACGCATACACCCCCGATTGCTGCCGCCATTATGAGCCGTCCCCATTTTCCGAGTTTCTCAAATGGTACGCTGATAATATCGCCTGTACTCCACAGCATTGAGAACAGAAGTCCGCCCCACAGCACAATGCCGATAAGTGCGGCGGTTTCTGCAATTTTTCCGCAGTCCTCTATATTCTTTCCGCGTCCGTATATCCGTATCAGCGGGAGGGCTAATATAAACTGCAATATGATTCCGGCGGCGAATCCCGCTGCTGTCCAGAGCGATATTCCGCCGGTAAGACAGAACATCGCAAATACATCGTTTATCAGCATCAATGCGGCGAACTGACCCCATGTTATTTTATTCATTGAAATACTCCTCAACGGTGAATCCGCGGTTCTGCATTTTTCTCATGCCGATACGCACAGCCGTATCTTCCATTCCTTTTGCCGAAAAAGGAGAAAGCGGTGCAGTAAATGGAAATCCGTAATCTTCAGTTCCGCATATATTTGTAAGCACGATGCAGGCGAGTATGCTTATTCCGAAAAGTCCCATTATTCCGCCGGCGGCAAGGAATGAAAATCTCAATACTGTTATCTGCGGATTCAGGTCAGGAACTACAAGTCCTCCAAGTACCGCAAGTGCTGTCATAGTCAGCAGCGGAGTGCTGACAAGTCCGGATTTTACAGCAGCATCGCCGATTATCAGACCGCTGATTATACTTACAGCACCGCCGACAGGTTTCGGCAGACGTACTCCTGCTTCACGGATTACTTCATACATCAGAAGCACAAGAAATGATTCTGTCAATATAGACAGAGGCGCGTTTTTTTCCTCCTGAACCAGCAGGAGCAGTAGTGTACTGTTCAGCAGTTCGGGGTGATACATAACTATTGCCGCATAGATTGCGGGAAGAAGAACTGAAAGCACGAATGCTCCATAGCGTATCCAGCGCAGAAATGTACTGTAATACGGTTTATGGGCGTAATCGTCGAGTGTATGGAAGCTTTCGCAGAAAAGCCGTGGTATGATTATCGCATAAGGTAATCCGTCTATGAGTACAGCTGCACGTCCCTCAATAAGCTTTGAACACAGTACATCAGGTCTTTCTGTAAGACCTGTGCTGCTGAAAATGTCAAAGTTTTTCTGTTCAAGAAAAGGACGGACATATCCTGTTGATAATATTGATTCAAGTTTTATTTCGTCAAGAGATTTCATTATGCGGTCAAGAAGCTTCTGTGGTACGCGGTCTTTCATATAGCATAGACATATATCCGTATGACTTCTGCTGCCTTTGACCATGAGTTTCATTACGAGTTCGGGAGTTTTCAGCCGTCTCCGCAGCATGGACATATTGGTACGGATAGTTTCAACGAATCCCTCATGGCTTCCGAGAATATTTCCTTCGCCGGACGGTTCCTGTATTCCCCGTGAAGCATATCCCTGTACTCCGAATGCAAGCGCACAGTCAGCTCCGTCGGCTATAAGTACCGCAAATCCTGAATGGAGCATATGCATCATATCGCCATAGTTTTCGGCTGAAGTTCTATCCGTTGACAGAAGCAGATATGTCTGTATATATGAAAACAGCGACTTCGGGCTGTCCTGATTTTCTATTCCGGTAAGCGGTTCAAGAACCATATCAGCGGTAGTCTGGGAGGACATCATTCCCTCACAGCATAAAAGTGCGCATTTTATTCCGCCGGTAACAAATTCGTTTACTAATATATCAGATGAATTGTCAGTTATTTCTTTTATGAAGCTGATATTTTTTTGGATTTCCGGATATATTCCTCTTTTTTCATACTCCTGATGTTTCACATTCTCACCTCGGAATTAGTATAACCGGAAAATCAGCAATTATTATAAAATATACTGATTTTCTGTAAATACGGGCTTTTAAAAAATAATTCTTAATTTGTTTTTATCTGCATATATATTATTGTCCGCAGATAATAAGAACCCATAAATATGGTTTCTAATACATATACAGAGGTGATGCAGGTGAAAATAGAGCCGACAGAACGGGCGGAAACTCTTGGTCAGTATATAATTGAAAATCGTGCAACAGTGCGTTCGACAGCGAAAAAATTTGGTATATCAAAAAGCACAGTACATATGGACGTACAAAAAGTGAACGTCTTGAAACCTCGAAAAATAGCCATTTAACCGTCCTGTGTCTGTAAGGCACAAGACGGTTGTTTTTATTTCAGGTCATCAGAACGGCTTAAAATTATTGAACTGCTGGTTGCTGATAATAACTTCGATTGTTCCCTTGCTGTCAAAAGGAATTTCTTTGTAAAAGGATTTATGTTTACTACCTTTAGTTTCAACACCAAACACCCTTTTATAAAATCCTCTCATTATACGGTCGTCAGCTTCAAAGTAGCCATTCAGCTCCTTGATTTTTATGTCCTTAAAAATTTCACCTTTTTTCATACTTCTTGTTGATGTGAAACGGCAGAACAGTAAGAATATGCTGTCAGATGATATGTTGTTTTTGCCGAAAGAGACAAGTTTTTCATAATCATCATATGTAAATTCATCAACACCATTTGTCTTACTGCTATATCCAAGTGATGAGATATATGGAGGGTCAAGCAGATACAATATTTTCATGATGTTTTTGAATTTTTTCAGCATTTTTAAAGCATCTTTGTGGGAGAGTTTGATTTTTATAAGATAATTGTGCATTTCTCTGATGTTAAGAATGTATTTACAGAAAAGTTCTATCTGCTCATCAATGTTTATATAATTTCCACTTTTCTGCTTTTTGAGAGTTTGTTTATCGTGTCTTACAGATACTGCATCAAGATACATATAATCCGCAGCGGCATCATAATTATGATTATGATTATTAAGATGCCTGTTTTTTACCGTTTGAAATATATTTTGTTTAGCTTTCAGAAGCTTGACTATTTTTTCACAGGAACTTAAAAGTTTATTGTAGTTGTTACGTACACACTCATATAAGTTAAACAGATTGTCGTCCCTGTCGTTGACATAGTAATCTAATGTTCTATCAGAAAGCGTATCAAGAACATTGAGGGTCAGACCGCACATTCCGATAAAAGGCTCAACAACCGTTTGTATGTCGTCAGGAATTTGCTCTAAAATCTTGGTTATCTCCGCTTTTATGTTAGGATTGTTTTTATTGCCGTACTGATAGCATACATAAGGCGGTGATATTTTAGTTGAAAGCAGAGGGTTGCTTGAAGATGCTGCTTTGCTTGATGGTGGTATATCAATTGAAAGTGTTTTTTCTATTGAAGATGACATTCTGAAAGAAAAAGGTTTTGGTTCTTTTAAATAGCATTTGTAGTCCTGATACATAATGCCGACAGCCAGTAATATTCTGATAACTTCCGATTTGTTAGCTTTTGTTCCCCAGGCATTTGAGCATTGGTTAATTATATTTTCTGAGTCATAACTTAATCTGACAGAAAACTCAGTGTTTGTTGAAGAGTTTTTTGTACTATCGAAATCAGCGTAAACATAATTTACATACATTTTAGCTGCATCAAAAGACATAGCTGATAATTTGTTAATTATATCAATTGGCGTTTCAGAAATCAATGTTTTACAGGCAGTGGAAATATTTTTTCCTTTGTTCATTATCTGCTCCTTGAAGTATGAATCGGTTCTGATGTTGTGCTTACTCATAATTAAAAACTCCTTGTATTAAAAAATTTTTTAGACCTCAGATGATTAAAAAATCTATAAGAGGATTAAAACCACAAAAAATGTATTTAGTATGTTTTGCCTTATCT
>CAMWRC010000109.1 GCA_947176565.1 uncultured Ruminococcus sp. | reverse complement strand
AACACTTGCAGTTGTTTCTGATTTGTGTTATAATAATTAAAGCAATATAAAACCGGAATCTGTTTTTGATTCTGAAAACAGATTCCGGAAATAAATTACAGGGAGTTTTTTATTATGGGACTTATTAAAGCTGCTGTTTCAAGCATCAGTTCGACGCTCGGCGATACATGGAAGGATTATTTCTGCTGTGATTCAATGCCTCCGAATGTTCTGATGATGAAAGCAACAAGAAAATCCGGAAAAGGTTCTTCCAATAAAAAAGGAAATGAAAACATCATCACAACAGGAAGTGTAATCGTTGTGAATGAGGGTCAGTGCATGATAATCGTAGACCAGGGTCAGATTGTGGAAGTATGTGCTGTTCCGGGAGAATATACCTATGATGCGTCAACTGAACCAAGCATTTTCGTGGGCGGATTCAACGGAATAAAAGAAACTTTCAAGACTATCGGAAAACGTTTTACTTTCGGCGGAACAGCTGCACATGACCAGTGTATTTACTACTTTAACATGAAAGAAATAACTGATAATAAATTCGGAACACCGACAGCTGTTCCGTTCCGTGTTTCATATCAGGATATAGGCAGGTCTTTTACAGTAGGACTCCGCTGCAACGGCATATATTCATACAAAATAGCAGACCCGCTTCTTTTCTATAAGAACGTATGCGGAAATTCAGCCAGTTCATACACCCGTGAACAGCTTGACAATACCTTGTACAGCGAATTTATGGCACAGCTTGCTCCGGCATTTGCGAAGATTTCCTCAACAGTAAGATATGATGAGCTTAACACGAATACACTGGCAATCACTAATGCCATGAAAGAGATTATGACGGCTGAATGGCGCAACCGCCGCGGAATTGAAATATGCAGTGTTGCTATACGTTCCGTTTCGATTCCGAAAGAGGACGAGGATAAAATCAAGCAGTATGAGGATATGGCGTGGAACAGAGACGCCGGAAATGCTGCTGCAAAAATGGTTGAATCTCAGGCACAGGCACTCCGCGATGCTGCAAACAACAGAAACGGCGCGGCTATGGGATTTTACGGAATGAATATGGCTCAGCAGATGGGCGGTCTTAATGCGCAGAATCTCTATGATATGGCTGCACGTCAGCAGAATGCGGACAGTTGGAACTGCTCATGCGGTACAGTGAATACTGCAAAATTCTGCGCGAACTGCGGAAAGCCAAAGCCGACAGCAGCAGGAAGCTGGTCATGCTCATGCGGCACGCAGAACAGCGGTAAATTCTGTGCAAACTGCGGTAAGCCGAATCCCGCTGACGGCTGGACTTGTTCATGCAGTGCGGTAAACAAGGGAAAATTCTGTTCTGAATGCGGCAAGCCAAAGCCGGCAGATGCTCCGCTTTACAAGTGCGACAAATGCGGCTGGGAACCTGATGACCCTATGAACCCGCCTAAGTTCTGTGCGAACTGCGGCGACCCCTTCAATGAAGCCGATATTGTGAAATAATATCTGTTTTCACATGAAAACATGGATATATTCTGAGACTTCTGATATTCAGCATCTGAATATTCAGAGGTGTTCACTAAAATATTTTGATATAAGAAAGAGAGGTTATTAATATGTGCGGAATAGTTGGATTTACAGGCGACCATCAGGCTGCCCCGATACTGCTTGACGGTCTTTCAAAGCTTGAATACAGAGGATATGATTCAGCCGGAATCGCTGTACGTGACGGCAGCGGCGAAACTGTTGTAATCAAGGCAAAGGGAAAACTCGAAGAACTGAAAAAAATGACCAATGACGGCGAGGCTGTAAGCGGAAGCTGCGGTATCGGTCATACACGATGGGCTACTCATGGCGAACCGTCTACGCTTAACGCCCACCCTCATTCAAGTGATGATGAGAATGTCATTGCTGTTCATAACGGCATTATCGAGAATTATCAGGAACTCCGTGAAAAGCTTTGCCACTGCGGTTATACTTTCAAATCACAGACAGATACGGAAGTTGCTGTAAAGCTCATTGATTACTATTATAAGAAATATCAGGAAGGTCCTGTTAGCTCCATTGCCCGTGCGATGGTACGCATACGCGGTTCATATGCTCTCTGTGTGATGTTCAGGGATTATCCGGAAGAGATATATACTGCACGTAAGGACAGTCCCATGATAATCGGAATCACAGGCGGCGAAACTTATGTTGCTTCTGATGTTCCTGCTGTTCTTAAATATACAAGAACCGTATACTATATCGGAAATATGGAAATCGCAAAGCTTTCAAAGGGAAATGCTGTTTTCTATAATATTGACAGTGAAGAAATTCAGAAAGAAGCCGTTGAAATAAAATGGGACGCTGAAGCTGCCGAAAAAGGCGGATACGAGCATTTCATGCTTAAAGAAATCCATGAACAGCCGAAAGTTATCCACGATACTATCAATTCTGTTGTAAAGGACGGAAAGATTGATTTCGGCGAGCATGGTCTCACAGATGAGGAACTGAAATCAATACAGCAGATATATATTGTTGCCTGCGGTTCTGCGTATCATGTAGGAATGGCTGTTCAGTACGTCATTGAGGAATTTACTTCGATTTCAGTACGCGTCGAGCTTGCGTCGGAATTTCGTTATAGGAAAATGAAACTTGTTGAAAACAGTCTTGTTATCATTATCAGTCAGTCAGGAGAGACAGCGGATAGTCTTGCGGCTCTCAGAATGGCTAAGGACAGAGGTGTCAAGACATTTGGTATAGTGAATGTTGTAGGCTCGTCAATTGCCCGTGAAGCCGACAGTGTTTTCTATACGCTTGCCGGACCGGAAATTTCTGTTGCCACAACAAAGGCATACAGCACGCAGCTTATTGCGGGTTATCTTCTTGCTATGCAGTCTGCCCTTGCAAGGGGAGAAATGGAGCAGGAGGAATATGACAGACTTCTTGCTGAAATAAATACTATTCCTGATAAGATTGAAAAGATTCTGGAAGATAAGGAACGTATCCAGTGGTATGCAAACAAGCTTGCAGGCTGTAAGGACGCATTCTTTATCGGACGCGGAATTGACTATGCTATCGGTCTTGAGGGAAGTCTTAAAATGAAAGAGATAAGCTATATTCACTCTGAGGCATATGCGGCAGGGGAACTCAAACACGGTCCAATCAGTCTTATTGAGAATAAGATTCCGGTTATCGGAATACTGACTCAACCAGAACTTTATGAAAAGACTGTAAGCAATATGGTTGAGGTAAAAAGCCGCGGAGCATCTTTGATGGGACTTACAACATACGGAAATTACGGTATGGAGGATTTAGCCGATTTCACGGTATATATTCCGCAAACAGACCCGCATTTTGCAGGAAGTCTTTCTGTAATACCGCTTCAGCTTTTAGGATATTATGTATCTGTGGCAAAGGGATATGATGTTGACAAGCCGAGAAATCTTGCAAAGAGCGTAACAGTTGAATAAAAATCAGGCAAAATAAAAAAACTGCGGAATGTTTATCACATCATTCCGCAGGAATTTTTTACATATTATGAGAAATACTACGCTGAATTAACCGAAATATCTCCTGAGGAGACCCTCGAAAGCCTTGCCGTGTCTTGCTTCGTCCTTAGCCATTTCATGAACTGTATCATGAATAGCATCGAGATTAAGCTCTTTTGCTCTCTTTGCAAGGTTGAGCTTGCCCTGTGTAGCACCGTGTTCTGCTGCAACTCTCTTTTCGAGATTTTCTTTTGTTGAAGATGAAACAACATCGCCGAGAAGCTCTGCGAATTTTGCAGCGTGTTCAGCTTCTTCATAGGCAGCCTTTTCCCAGTACAGACCGATTTCCGGATAGCCCTCTCTGAAAGCTACTCTTGCCATAGCGAGATACATACCTACTTCTGTGCATTCACCTGAGAAGTTAGCATTAAGACCGTCGATAATTTCCTTATCTTCAACAGCCTTAGCGATACCTACCTCATGTTCGCAGGCGAAAACGAGTTTTTCGTCCTCTTTCTTTTCGATGAACTTTGAGCCGGGAACGCCGCACTGAGGGCATTTTTCAGGAGCAGAATCTCCTTCGTGAACATATCCGCATACGGGACAAACATATTTAGCCATGATAATTACCTCCATAAAAATATGATGAATCAGGAATCAGATGGTGTGTTTTACTCTGTCATGTTCTTCGGCGCGCTTGCCATCATTGAAGCGGTCAAGAGTGCCGACGAGATAACCTGTAATACGTCTTATCCTGTCAAATGGGACATTATTGAAATCAAATCTCAGGTCGACGAAATCGCCGTCAAGCGTAACGGTCATTTCTCTTATTTCTCGGTCGGGATATTTTTTTTCGCCGTAATCTATGTAGGCATCTATTTCACTCTGTGAGAGTGTTCCGCCGACAACTTTAACATTCATTGCATTCACCTCATAAAATTGAATAAAATGTATAATTTATCAGTTTCTGAAAACCCGATTTATGTATATATTATATCAGCTTGTCCTGAATTTGTCAATAGGATTTTTGTTTGTATCGTATAACAAAATGGAATATTCCTGTTTGACATATCACTATAAATATGTTATAATATACCTGTTTATAATTTCTGAAAAGAAAGGATTTTTTTATGATTATTGAATTTATAAAATCAATTATTCTCGGCATAGTTGAGGGAATTACGGAATGGCTTCCTGTGAGCAGTACAGGACATCTGATACTTGTGAATGAGTTTCTCAAACTCAATGTAAGCAGTGACAGCAGCGTGAATGATTCGTTTATTGAGATGTTCGATGTTGTAATACAGCTTGGAGCAATTATGGCGGTTGTGTTGATATTCTGGAAAAAGCTTTTTCCGTTCGGCAGAAAAAACAACGCACACCCTCTTAAAGCTGACGGATTCGGAGCATATATAAAGACAGATATTTTCAGTATGTGGTTCAAAGTTCTTGCGGCGTGCATACCAGCGGCGGTTATCGGTCTTGTTCTTGATGACTGGATTGATGAACATTTCTACAATCCGTGGGTTGTTGCGGTTGCGCTTATTGTATTCGGCGTGGCGTTTATTGTCATTGAGAGCCGCAATAAGAATAAAAAGGCAAAAGTTAATACTATTGACAATCTGACATATAAAGCGGCATTTATAATTGGTTTGTTTCAGCTTATTGCGGCACTTTTCCCCGGAACATCACGTTCTGGAGCAACGATAGTAGGCGCACTTCTTATCGGGATTTCCCGTAC
>CAMWRC010000108.1 GCA_947176565.1 uncultured Ruminococcus sp. | reverse complement strand
CACACGAGCTCTAGTACGGTCGCGTGGGCTCGGAGAGGAGTATAAGAGACAGGCATTGACCTTGAAAGTCTTTACATTGCTGAGTACATCATTAAGATATTCAACTGATTTTTCTGCAATATCGCTGAAATCCTTTTCACACACGCAGGCACGGCAAAGTGCAGCGATTCCGAAAATTTTTCCTACGCGTTCAATAACTTCCTCCAGTTCGATATTCTCATCAAGAGGAGTTATATATGTGGTGGACTGAGCGGTTGTAAGCTCAAATTTTCCAAGACTTCTCAGACGGCGTTTGATATTTTTTCTAAGCATATCCTCAAAGGTCCGCTTGTTAAGTCCCTTCAGAACCATTTCCCCGAATTTTACAAGTACAATTTCTTTCATTTCAAATTCTCCTATTCTGTATAATTTTCTATTTCATTTATATAATTTTCTATTTCTTTCACGTCTGCCAAGTCAACACATATTCCTGCACACCAATCCACAAGCAAAAGTGGAGCAATACTGCCGAGAGCAATAAGTGTTTTGCACCATATATCACGGTTTTCAGGAATAACATATATTCCAAACCACATCGCACTTATTATGCCATTTTCGTCCTTTTCCCAAAATACAGCCATATGATTATCAATACCCCTTGCAAAAACAAGCTGACTGTCCCCTATATAATGCATATATTCAGAATCAACTTCATCAAATTCAGGCAGAAAATCAAGAACCTCTGCAATTTTTTCCTGACTGATTCCTGCTTCACTTATCGAATGCGGACTTTCATCACGGACATACATATCGGAAAAACCAATTCCCTCACTGTGTCTGACTGCAAATTCGTCTATTTCGCCTATTTGTTTAAGACAGAATTTCTTTGCAGCAAGCGGAAGAATCTCTGTCTGACAATAATCATCTTCATGAAAATAAACAGTTCGTTTCATAAAATCACCCTCTTATTGTTTTTATTCCATCGCGGAGTGCCTTTACAAACTCATCAAGTTCGGATTTCATTGTTTCCGCTGTAATGCTTATACGTATGGCGCTGTCGGCATTTTTGCCTTTTATGCCAAATTCTCCCAGTACACCGCTTTGCTGTCCCTTTGAACACGCTGAACCGCTGCTCACGTAGATATTCCGGCTTTCAAGATAATGAAGCATTATTTCCGAACGCTTTCCGGCGGCGGAAATATTTATCACATACGGAGAACCGTCATCAGGTGAATTTATTGATACGCCGTCAATTTCCGAGATATTTTCCAGAAGATGCCTTTTCAGTGCGGATACTTTTTCAAAGCGTTCCTCTATGGATTCGCCGTATTTCTCGACAGCCGCCCCGAATGAACAGATAAGCGGAACGCTTTCAGTTCCGGAACGTATGCCCTTTTCCTGTTTTCCGCCTGTTACTACTGGAAGTACACGCACACCCTTTCTTATGTACAGAGCTCCGATTCCCTTTACAGCGTGAATTTTGTGTCCGCTTAGGGAAATCAAATCCGCTCCGATTGATACCGCCCTGAACGGTATTTTCATGTAAGCCTGAACGCAGTCGCTGTGTGTGATAATTTCCGGATATTTCCGCTTAACTGCCAAAAAAGTCTCTTTTACCGGCAGGATATATCCTGTTTCATTATTGACATACATCATGGTAAGCATAACAGTATTTTCATCGCAGACATTCACAAAGTCGGCGGAATAAAATCTGCCGTCCTCACGCGGAGAAATACGGACAATCTCAAATCCTGATTTTTCAAGTGCTGACAATGTTTTGTCAACTGATGCGTGTTCCACGGACGATGCGACTATTTTCCGTTTTTTTCTGCCATATGCGGCTGAAACTCCGCGCAAAGCAAGATTATTGCTTTCAGTTGCACCGGAAGTGAAAATGATATTTCCGGCTTCCGTGCCTATCAAACCCGCAATTATTTTCCGAGCCTTGTCCACAGCAAGCTGTGCATCGAGTCCTGCACGGTGCAGAGATGACGGATTGCCAAAATTTCCGGTCATTGCTTCAACAGCCGCCTGAACCGCTTCCGGACACGGTTTCGTCGTTGCGGCATTGTCAAGGTATATGAACATATAACCACGCTTTCTTATGTAAATTTACAGAACGTTTCTATTATAACATATTATTTCATGAAATGCTATAGCAAAACATATATTTAATTATTTAAACTTTCGGAATCAAAATTAAATATCTGAATTTACAGATTTATAAAAAAATTTCAGAAAATACTTGACAAGCTGTTTTTTGTGTGGTATAATTAAATTACCTCGTTAGGGGTTATTTTTTATGCCCTGTGAGGGAGGCAAACAACCTATCTCCGGTGACCTCGTCAGCGGAGAAGTAATCTAATCAGGAGGTGCCGATATGAGAGTTAAAATTACTTTGGCCTGCACAGAGTGCAAACAGCGTAATTACGTTTCCAAGAAAAACAAGAAGAACGACCCCGACAGAATCGAAATGATGAAACACTGTAAGTTCTGCCGCAAACACACTCTTCACAAGGAAACCAAGTAATCGGAGGGAGTATTTTTATGGCTAAAAAAGACAAGGAAAATACAACCGTCGAATTGTCCGGTAATGATGATAAGCCGGGAAAAAAGGAAAAGAAAGAAAAAAATAAATCCGAGAAAAAACAGCCCGGTAAAGTGGCTAAGTGGTTCAAGGATTTGAAAATCGAGTTCAAAAAGGTAGTATGGCCGTCTAAAAAGACAGTCACCAACAATACAGCAGTAGTACTTGCTGTAGTCGTTGCATCTGCGGTTCTCGTCGGTCTGCTCGATACTGGTTTCCTTAATCTTCTGCGCCTTATCTATCAGCAGGGCTAAAAACGGGATTCTGAGGGAGGATATATTATGCCGGAAGCAGCTAAATGGTACGTTATCCACACATATTCAGGCTACGAAAACAAGGTTGCCAAGAATATAGAAAAGGTTGTAGAAAACCGTAAGCTTCATGAGCTTATCCAGGAAGTCAGAGTTCCTACTGAAAGAGTAATTGAAATTACTGAAACAAGAGACAAAAAAACCGGCGAAACCAAAAACGTCGAAAGAGAAGTTGAACGCAAAACCTTTCCGGGGTATGTTCTTATTAAAATGGTCGTTACCGACGATACATGGTATATCGTAAGAAATACACGCGGCTGTACAGGCTTTGTCGGTCCGGCTTCCGCCCCTACTCCGCTTACCGAGGAGGAAATAAAACGTACTTTCGGCATAGATGTTGAGTCAAAAGTCAAAGTCAATTTCAATGTCGGCGACAGAGTACAGATTTCCGGTACTGCTATGGACGGCTCTGTTGGTATCGTCCAGAGCATAAATCTCGATGACCGTACCGTTGATTTGCTCGTATCAATGTTCGGCAGAGAAACACCCACTACACTGCCTATAAGTCAGGTCGTGTCAGTGGAATAATCACAAGAATTTTCAACAGCGGGAGAGATTTACCACAGCTCACCGGCTGAATAAAATCCCGCCGTTTACCACATTCATGGAGGTGCGAATACATGGCACAGAAAGTAGTTGGCTACATTAAGCTTCAAATCGCAGCAGGAAAGGCTACTCCTGCACCGCCTGTCGGACCGGCTCTCGGTCAGCACGGCGTTAATATCATGGCATTCACAAAGGAATTTAATGAGAGAACAAAAAACGACATCGGTATGATTATCCCAGTTGTTATCACTGTTTACGCTGACCGCTCATTCTCATTCATCACCAAGACTCCGCCGGCAGCAGTTCTCATCAAGAAAGCCTGCAATATCAACAGCGGTTCGGGCGTTCCGAACAAAACAAAGGTTGCAAACATCACCAAAGAGCAGATTCAGAAAATCGCTGAACAGAAAATGCCTGACCTCAATGCCGGCTCTCTCGAAGCAGCTATGAGCATGATTGCAGGTACAGCTCGCTCTATGGGCGTTGTTGTTGTTGACTAATCACACAAACGAATGATGCGCGGGGAATCCCGTTCAGCGTTCTATTGGTGGGAGGAAAATTCCGCTAACCGTTCCGCTATATGCGCGCGGTATTACCACTTAAATAGGAGGAAATATAATGAAACACGGCAAGAAATACGTTGACAGTGCAAAGACTGTTGATTATGCAAAGTTTTACGAGTCCACAGAGGCTCTTGAATTAGTGTGCCAGAATGCAAAGGCAAAGTTTGACGAGACAATCGAAGCTCATATCCGTCTCGGCGTTGACTCACGTCACGCTGACCAGCAGGTAAGAGGAGCTGTTGTTCTCCCTAACGGTACAGGTAAAAATGTAAGAGTTCTCGTATTCTGCAAAGAAGACAAGTACGCAGCAGCTCAGGCTGCCGGTGCTGAATACGTCGGCGGTATGGACATGGTTGAGAAGATTCAGAAAGAAAACTGGATGGATTTCGACGTTGTTGTTGCTTCACCTGATATGATGGGTCTCGTCGGAAGACTCGGTAAAATTCTCGGACCAAGAGGTCTCATGCCTAACCCGAAGGCTGGTACTGTAACTCCCGATGTTGCAAAGGCTGTAACAGAGGCAAAAGCTGGTAAGATTGAATACCGTCTCGACAAGACAAATATCATTCACTGTCCTATCGGCAAGGCTTCTTTCGGAGCTGCAAAGCTTGAGGAGAACTTCTCTACTCTTATGGAAGCTATCGTAAAGGCTAAGCCGGCTGCTGCAAAGGGTACTTACCTCAAGAGCTGCACAGTTGCTTCAACAATGGGTCCCGGAGTTCCTGTTGCTACAACTAAGTACGGTGTCTGATTATAAGGGTCTGTTCTGATATTATAAAAATATTCGTCCGCGGTTTACAGCTGCGGGCGTTTTTTGTACAGGACGGCAATAATAATAAAGAGTTTTTTATGAAAAATGACGATATTTAATATATCATCTGGAATCTCTTGACAAATTCACAGATTTGATGTATAATTGCTATGGTTAGTTTATAGTAACTTTTATATAAAAATCAGGAAACGAGGGAGAAAATATGACTTTATTGAATGCCGAAGTGGGCAGGGAATATATCATAAACGAAATAAATGTTAAAGGTGATGAGGAGCTTGTTTCTTTCCTCTTTTCACTCGGCTGCTACAGCGGAGAATCAATAACGGTAGTTACACGCAGAAAAAAAACCTGCGTAATATCCGTAAAGGACAGCCGGTACAGTATTGACAATCAGCTTGCTGATGCTATAACTCTGAAAGATTAAGAACAAATGATAAAAACAAAGAAACGGATTTTTTTCCGTTTCTTTTTTTGCTCTGAAAGTGTTTACATATACAAGAAAATATGATATAATTAATCTGGTTATTTATGTATAAAGG
>CAMWRC010000107.1 GCA_947176565.1 uncultured Ruminococcus sp. | reverse complement strand
TGTCCGGAGAGATTATAAGTTCCGGCTGACCGTCGCCAGTGATGTCGAACAGGTCGAATGCCGAGCCGTTTTCTGAATCGTCAGAAAACTCATCTGATGCAATGAAGCTGCTGATTTGTTCCTGATAGGGTTTCTGCCAGTCATATTTTACTTTTTCGGGGTCTGATTTCAGTCCGAATCCCGTAGAGAAAGACCCGGATTGTGAACAGCCGGCAGCAGAGAGAGAAAGAGCAAATGCGGATAATGTCATAAATATTCTGTTAAGATTTTTCACAATAATTCACTCCAAACAAAATCTAATTATACTTGGCGATTTTAAATACATATTTCATTTTATCATATTTGACGAATCATGTCAAGACGGCGAATTGTAACGAATCCGCTGTATAATACGGCAATTTTTTGGACTAAATTCCGTGAATTTCACATATTATTCACAGAGGTGATATTCTTGGAGAATTACATTGAAGCAAACGAGCCAGAGTATTCAGATGAAATTCCTGCTGCTGACGACGCAGAGGAGCTTGAAAATGAAAAGGTGAGACGGCGGCATGAGGGCGGACTTGAGGATATAGGTGCATTTCAGGGAATACTTTGTCTTGCGGCAGCGGTCGGACTTGTTATTCTCAATATTACAAATCCGGATATGGCGGAGAAACTTTTTGTTATGCTTAAAAGTTTTTCCGGTTCAGACAGCGGAATCATCAGTAATCCTATAGATATTATTATCGAATTTATCAGGAATGCCTGAGATAAGAATAAAATTTTCTTTTATTGTGTTCAATGCACTGATTTTTCTTTTCCGCGAATCTGAAATGATATCCGGATTTTATATCGCCTGTATTCTTCATGAATTTGGTCATGCTGCGGCTGTCTATGCTTCCGGTGGAAAAATAAACCGCATAGAACTGAGCTGTTTTGGAATAAAAATAACAGCGAGTCAGCCGGAAAGTCTTATCAGCGGTATAATTATTCTTCTGAGCGGACCGGCTGCGAATCTGCTTACATATTTTCTGCTTAAAATATCCGGAGCAGACGGTTATCTTGCAGTCTACAGTCTTGCAGAAGGAATTTTCAATCTTCTTCCATACAGTTTTCTTGACGGCGGCGCGGTACTTGAACTTATCGCTGAGGGCAGTCCTCATGAAAGAATACTGCATAAGTTTTATTTTATACTAAAAGCTGCTTCGGCGGCGATTATATTAAATCTGTTTATTTAATCCTGATATGATTGACAAATATCAATAAGTATGTTAGAATAATTTCGGAAGATTATATCAGCTGCCGTTCTTCTGTTCTGTTGCATCATTCCGCTGATTCGGGGATTTTTATGCAGCTGAATAAAAGGTGATTTTATGTTCTGGTTTATGGTTGCTCTTATGCTGCTGGGAGCTTTTTTTCTTATCGGCTGTGCTTTTTATGGTATGAAAAAAATGAGGAATAATCCTCTTGAAATCTATGTTCACCGCACTCTTTTTGCAGCAGCCGGAGCAGTGATTTTCAGTGCTTCGGCACTGATAGCAAATAATGAAAAAGCATCTCTTGTTCTGTACAGTATGTACAACATATATGAGATGCTTACTGTCATGTCAATGCTTAATTTTGTCCGGAGATATATCGGCAAAACAAATGGTCTGGGCAGTTTCCGTATGCCTGCGTTCATAGCAGCAGGAATAGATTCCCTGCTTATGATTCTGAATATCTTTGTTCCGGTCATGTACAGAATAGAACCGCTGTTTACTCAGCACATCGGAAATTTCATACATATTTCCGAGACTCTGCCGCTTTATTTTTTCCATCTTATTTTTCTTCTTGCAATGTCGGCGTATTCTGTTATTCTTCTCCTGCACCGAATTATTACAGCTTCAAAGGCGTATATCATGAAATATACAATTATTCTTGCCTCTATTGCTGCGTCTTCGGTTGTAAGTACACTTGCCGTGATTATGAATTTCAAGTTTGATTATTCGATACTGATGCATATGGTCATAGGTTTCTTTATGTTCTATTTTGCCATGATTTATGTGCCGAGGGGACTTACGGAACGTCTAATGTTCTTTACCGTGGCAAATATGAAAGACGGTATCATATGCGTTGATATTGACCATAAAATAGTCTATTCAAATCATACGGCAAGAAATTTCTGTGAGGCTGATGTTGATGTTCTTACACTTGAAAAACAGGTAAGAAACTGGCAGCTTGAACATCTTGACCCGAGTAATCCCATTCAGATATGGGAAACAAAGAGGCGTATTTCCGGCGAACTACATTACTTCAATATCGAATACAGAAGAATTTATGACAGTGCATCTAAATATCTCGGCTGTTTTTTCCTGATTCACGACCGTACCGAGGAATTTATGAAATATAATGCCGAAAGATACCGCGCTACTCATGATAAGCTTACCGGTCTTTACAATAAGGAGTATTTCTATGATGTCGTGAGAGCTGTCCTCAATAAAAATCCGGACAAAAAATATAATATCATTGTTGCCGATGTGAAGAATTTCAAGTTTGTGAATGATGTTTTCGGCGTTGAGACGGGGGACAGGCTTCTCAAAGAAATCAGCAGGATAACAGCTGATTTCGGCGGAAAGAATTGTATATATGCACGTCTTATGGGTGACAGATTCGCAGTTTTCATGCCGAGGAATATATTTTCTGAGGATAAGCTGCTGAAAAAATTTTCGGTTGTTGATAATTTTATTGAACAGTCAAAATTCAAGATACATATTCACATAGGCGTATATGAGATAGCTGACACAAATCTGCGTATTTCTGTTATGTGCGACCGTGCAAACCTTGCAATAAAAACGATAAAGGACAGTTTCAAAAGTCACGTCGCATATTATGAAAGTCAGCTCCGTGATGATTTTATCGGATACAACCGTATTATCAGTGATTTTGAAACTGCTGTTGCAGACGGTCAGTTCTGTCCGTACATACAGCCGCAGATTGCTGTTGACGGCAGTATACGGGGAGGAGAAGCTCTTGTACGCTGGATTCACCCGAAAGATGGAATGATACCGCCGGACAGGTTTATAAAGATTCTGGAGCAGACAGGTCTTATCAGCCGGCTTGACCGGTATATGTGGGAAGCCGCCTGTCAGCATCTCCGGAGATGGTCAGAAATGGGATTCAGAAAAAGCTATATTTCCATAAATATTTCTCAGAAAGATTTCTATCTGCTTGATGTGTATGAAGTAATCACATCTCTTGTTAAACAGTATGAAATCGCTCCGAAACGTCTACATCTTGAAATAACAGAAACGGCTGTCATGGACAACAAGGAACATTTAAAGCTCATTTCAAAGCTTAGAAAATACGGATTTATAGTTGAAATAGATGATTTCGGAAGCGGATATTCGTCGCTCAATATGCTCAAGGAACTCGAAGCTGATGTTCTTAAAATTGATATGGGTTTCTTGCAGAGAACCGGAAATTCCGGTAATTCCGAAAAATCTAAAATTATACTCCAGATGATAATTAAACTTGCAAAGTCTCTTGATATGGAAGTAATTACAGAAGGTGTGGAATTTAAGGAGCAGGTTTTATTTCTTGCTGAATACGGCTGCGATATTTATCAGGGATATTATTTTGCAAAGCCGATGACAGTCAGCGACTTTGAAAGCGATTATCTGAACAAGCGTTTCAGAATGAAGTAAGTTCAAATCCAACAGCCGTTAACGGAGGAAAAAATATGATTCTCATTATTGCTGAAGCTCTGTGCAGGTGTTAAGGGAACAGTACTGCACAGGGCAGCAGAACAGGATATGAATGTATTCTGATTTTCTGTTCCCGAATGCCTTGCACTCTGAATTTGAAAATAATAATTTCAAAAATAATTCAAATCGGTTAGGAGTAAGGTATAATGAAAAAATTTTTAAACGCAGTTTCAGAAATGCGTGTGTTTCTCATTCTCTGGCTCAGCCAGTCATTTTCGGCTCTCGGAAGTTCCATGACGTCATATGCACTTGTAATATGGTCATATCAGCATAACGGCTCTGCACTCGGAACAGCAATTCTTATGGTCTGTTCATATGCTCCGTATGTGATTTGCAGCATTTTTGCCGGAGCTTTGTCCGACAGGTGGGACAAGAAAAAAACAATGCTCATATGCGATAGTATCGCTGCGATGTCAACAATCGCCGTCCTTCTTCTTCTGGTAACGGAAAATCTTGAAATATGGCATATCTACGCTGTAAATGCAGTCAGCGGACTTATGAATACATTCCAGCAGCCGGCTTCGGAAACCGCTGTATCAAAGGTTCTGCCGGAGAAATATTATCAGAAAGAAGGCGCACTGCGCTATCTTTCAGGTTCAGCAAATTCAATTCTCACGCCCGTGATTACGACAGCCGTCATGGGAATTTTCGGAATGAAAGCCGTTGTATTGTTTGACATTTTTACTTTTTTTTCGGCATTTCTGATACTTTTGTTTTTTATAAAAATTCCGTCTGATGATACTGGTCTTGTTCAGAATGAAAGCTTTATGAGTTCTGTAAAGAGCGGAATTGAATGGCTCAGAAAAGAACGCGGAATTTTCAGTCTGATTATGTTCCTTTCGTCAGTCAATCTTGCTGCATCTATGTATGATGCCTCATTTCCTGCTATGATGCTTTCAAGAAATGGCGGAAATGAAAGAGTCATGGGAATTGTGAATACAGTTATCGGTATTTCAACGCTTATCGGAAGTATTGTCGCATCTGTCAGCAAAGCACCGGAAAGCAGGATAAAAGTAATCTGCAACTGTCTCTTGTTTTCGATAAGTACAGAAAATATTCTGCTTGCATTCGGACAGAATGTCTTTGTGTGGAGTATCGCCGGATTCCTCGGCTGGATTGTGATTCCTGTTATGAATGCCAATCTCAGTGCGGTTATGAGACTGAAAATACCCGAAAATATGCAGGGAAGAATTTATTCTGTGAGAAATTCCCTTCAGTTTTTCACAATTCCTGTAGGATATTTTCTTGGCGGATTCGCTGTTGATTATATTTTTGAACCGTTTATGTCACGGCAGAAAAATTCTGTGCTTTCTGCATTATTCGGAACTGAAAAAGGTTCAGGCGCGGCATTGTTCTTTTTTGTAATTGCAATTTTCGGTACTGCCATCTGTCTGTATTTCAGACGCAGAAAATCAATATGGGAACTTGAAAATCAGGAAAACAGCCGTTTGTAAATTAAAACAGCGTGATTTTGATAAAAGGAATGGTTAAATGAGTAGTAAACAGAATAATAAATTGAAAATAATACGGCTTATAGAGATATTGATGTTTATTGTGGGATTATTTCTGGCATCTGCGATAACTATTTCTTATCAGGAAAAA
>CAMWRC010000106.1 GCA_947176565.1 uncultured Ruminococcus sp. | reverse complement strand
CGGAGAACATCGAAAACGCACTGTACATGAATCTGCTGTTTACCGGAATATTTTTCATATGTTCCTCAACAGATGAATTATTTGTGACATTGCAGCGTCCTTTTCCGGTAATACGCAGTTTTCTGCCGATTTTCTCATTACGTTCAAATATGAGTACAGATTTTCCGAGACGTGCCGCGGAAACTGCTGCAAAAACACCGGCTGCTCCTGCTCCGATTATGATAGTATCTGTCATTCTGTTCTCCCTGTAAGACGGTTCAGACGTTCCGCCATTGATTTTCTCTGCTCTGCCGTTGCCTGTTCGTCAATAACATATCCGTTTTCAGTAAGTACTATAACATCACCCTCCGCTGTATTTTCAGGGAGATATGACCTTGCCACATCAATAATTCCGTCATCTGTTTCAACAACCGCAAAATCCTGCTCGAATCTGTCTATTATCATCATCAGCCGTCTCCCCTTTCTGTATCGACATTGAGTTTTTCGCCGTCGGACGTAATCGTAACCGTTCCGCATAAATCAGTACGGTATATTTTATCAGTATATGTACTGAGATTCTCTATGGTAATATCGCATGGGTGACCGTAGGAATTTCCCTCACCGCAGGAAATAACAGCAATATCCGGCTTTATAATTTCAAGAAATTCCGGCGAACTTGATGTATCGCTTCCATGATGACCGGCTTTATAGACATCAATATCACTGAGCCGTCCTGATTCAATCATTTCCTTTTCGGCAAGCTTTTCCGCGTCTCCGGTGAAAATAAAGCTGTTTTCGCCATGAGTCATAATAATTCCCACAGAGTAATTATTAGCATTGCCGTAATCGTCACTGCACGGAGCAATGATTCTGCATTCACTGTCACCGATTTTTATAATTCTGTCAGTCTGCGCTTCTGTTATTTCAAGACCTTTGTTTTCGACTGCCGTCAGAAATCTGCCGAAATATTTTGTCGTCGGAACATCGCTCTCATCAATATGCGGAAGAATGATTTCACCTATATCATATGCTTCAATGATTTTATCCATACAGCCCATATGGTCTGAATGCGGGTGAGTTGCAATTACATAATCGAGATTTGTCACGCCGAGTCCGTTCAGATATGATTCCACAATATCCTGCTTGCCGATTTCTCCGCAGTCAATCAGCATATTGTCATCACCGCATGAAATATATATGCAGTCTCCCTGTCCTACGTCTATATAATGAACCTGTAAATTTTCTGCATTAGTTTCCTGATTGTCCGCATTGTGTTCAGAAACTCCCCATACAACGCCTGCAATTACGGCTATAATAAAGCCGATTATCCATGTTATCCCTTTTTTCTGTGATTTCTCTGCGGACTGCTTTTTTTCTTCTGCCATTTATTTTCACCGCCGTTTCTGCTGTTGTTTTTTGGCATATCTTCGACAAGACAATTTTTCCCTGTTCCTATCAGGTCATACCGTCCTGCCTTTTTAAGAGCTTTCAGTACTGTTTCCCTGTTCTGAGACTTGAAATATTGCAGCAAGGCTCTCTGCATAGCCTTTTCCTCCGGAGTTTTAGGAACATATACTTTTTCCATTGTATAAGGATCAAGTTCCGTATAGAACATACAGGTAGAAATAGTTCCGGGAGTAGGGTAGAAATCCTGAACCTGTTCGGGACGTATTTTATTATCGCGCAGGAAAAGCGCAAGTTCAATAGCTTCATTGAGAGTACTTCCGGGGTGTGAGGACATGAGATACGGTACAAGATACTGTTCTTTTCCGATTCCCTTTGTTATCTCGTAGAAACGTTTCTGGAACGCCTTGTACGCCTCGATATGAGGCTTGCCCATTTTGTCAAGAACCACCGCCGAACAATGCTCCGGAGCAACTTTAAGCTGACCGCTGACATGATATTTTATAAGCTCGCGCATAAATTCGTCGTCCTTGTCAGCCATAAGATAGTCATATCGTATTCCGGAACGTATGAAAACACGCTTTACGCCCTTGATTGCACGTATTTTCCTGAGAATCTGAAGATATTCCCTGTGGTCTGCCTCCAGTGCCGGACAAGGAACAGGAGCAAGACATTTTTTTCCCATACACAGACCTTTGTCAAGCTGTTTTCTGCACGAAGTATGCCGAAAATTTGCAGTAGGACCGCCCACATCATGGATATATCCCTTGAAATCCGGCATCTGTGTTATCCTCTCTGCTTCCGCAAGAACCGATTCCTCACTTCTGACGGTGACACGCCGTCCCTGATGAAGCGCAATCGAACAGAAATTGCAGTAGCCGAAACAGCCACGGTTATGAGTAATCGAGAAACGGACTTCCTCAATTCCGGGAACGCCTCCCTCGGATTCATAGCTCGGGTGATAACGTCTTGTATAAGGCAGACTGTAGATATAGTCCAGTTCTTCCGTAGTAAGGCTTTTTGCCGGCGGATTCTGCACAAGCATCATATTGCCATGACGCTGGATAATAGTCTTTCCGTATACTTCGTCCTGCCAGTCATATTGAATTTTTGTTGCCTTTGCATATTCTTTCTTATTATCCCGAACCTGCTCGAATGACGGACACTGAGCTGCACCAATCGGCGTATTTACCGGCTCTGTCATATAGCACGTTCCGCGTATATCGTGGATTTCACATATATTTTCTCCGTCTGCAAGACGTGTACAGAGTTCCTGTATCTGATGTTCCCCCATGCCATACATAAGCAAATCTGCGCCGCTGTCAGGCAGAACTGATGGTCTGACGGCATCGTCCCAATAGTCATAATGCGCAAAACGCCGCAGAGATGCTTCAAGTCCGCCTATTGCTATCGGAATATCACCGAAATATTCACGGATTTTCCGGCAGTACACAATAACTGCCCTGTCAGGACGTTTTCCGGCTTTTCCGCCGGCAGTATACGCATCATCTGAACGCTTTTTCTTTGCCGCCGTATAGTGCGCAACCATTGAATCAATATTTCCCGAGGTAACTAAAAATGCGTACTTTGGCGCGCCGAATCTTCTGAAATCCTTGTCTGTTCTCCAGTCCGGCTGGGAAATTATCCCTACTGTAAATCCCATAGCTTCAATCAGCCGCGTAACTATAGCTGCTCCGAAACTTGGGTGGTCAACATAGGCATCGCCGGTTATGTAAATGAAATCAAACTGCTTTATACCCTGCTCGTCCATTTCCTTTTTCGTCAAAGGAATAAATTTATCGTACATCTGCTGTCCTCCTGATGATAATCATGATTATAACACGCTCTATTTATTTTCAATTATTCTCATTTTCCATTCATCATACTGGAGCTTTGACATAAGCACCTTACGCGGCTTTGCTCCCTCAGCGGGACCTACAATTCCGCGTTCTTCCAGAGCGTCCATTATTCTTGATGCTCTTGCATATCCTAATTTCAGTTTTCTTTGCAGAAGCGTCGTTGAAACCTGACCGGCATTGACTGCAACCTCTGCTCCCCTGATAATATAATCCTCATCGCTTCCGGCATCAAATCCGCTTTCAGATATGCTGCCGTGGTCGCCTTTGGTCTGAGGTACAAAGTTCTCAACTGCATCAAGAATATTCTGGTCATACTCGCCTGTTGCCTGACTGCGTATGAAATCAAGGGTATTGTTTATATCCTTTGAAGATGCAAAGCAGCCCTGAATACGCACCGGCTTGCTCACACCGATAGGCATATACAGCATATCGCCGTTTCCGAGAAGCTTATCAGCTCCGCCCATATCAATAATTGTACGCGAATCTATCTGAGATTTCACGGAAAGCGCGATACGGCTTGGAATATTCGCCTTGATGAGTCCCGTGATTACATCAGTTGTCGGACGCTGGGTTGCGACTACAAGATGTATTCCTGCGGCACGTCCCATCTGTGCAAGACGACATATTGAATCCTCGACATCTTTTCCGGCGACGAGCATCATATCAGCCAGCTCGTCGATGAATACAACTACCTGCGGCATGGGGGTAATTTCTTCTTCTTTAGCGAATTCGTTATATGATTTCAAATCATTCACACCGCTGTCGGCGAATGTATTATAACGGCGCATCATCTCATTTACAGCCCAGTTAAGCGCGCCGGCAGCTTTTTTGACATCTGTGACTATTGGTATAAGCAGATGCGGAAGATTCTCAAATACCTTAAATTCAACGACTTTCGGGTCAATGAGTATCATCTTGACTTCATCGGGCTTTGCATTGTACAGTATGCTCATGATTATGGAACGTGTGCAAACCGATTTACCTGAACCGGTAGTACCGGCAATAATAACATGTGGCATCTTGGTAATATCGCCGATTATTGCATTTCCTGTAATATCCTTGCCTACCGCAAAAGCAAGTTTGCTTTCTGCATTACGGAATCCGGAGCTATGCAGTATTTCATATAGTGTTACCGTATCCTTATTCACATTAGGAACTTCAATTCCGACGGCAGCCTTTCCCGGAACAGGAGCTTCTATACGGACTCCGTGCGCCGCAAGACTAAGTGCAATATCATCTTCGAGACCTCGTATCTTTGAGACCTTAACGCCAACGCCGGGCTGTATTTCATATCGTGTGATGGTTGGTCCGCGGTAAATATCCTTAATGGAAACCTCAACGCCGAAACTTTTGAATGTATTTACTATCTTATCTGCCTTTTCGCGCATTTCAGCGGCAGCTTCCGCACTGTTTGAAAGATTATCCGGCTTTGTGAGAAGTTCAATATCTGGAAGCTGATACTCTTTTTCAGGAATATCAGAACTGCTTTTTTCTGTATTTCTGACCGGAACCAAATCATTCTGAATCTGTTTTTTCTCTGCTTCTCTGCTTATAAGTTTATCAAGCTCTGATGTATTTTCATTTTCTTTCTTTTTTGGCGGTTTTGGTGAAGTTTTCGACACTAGACTCCTGAAATTCACAGCATCTCCGAAAAATACACTCAGTTCGTCCTGTTCATTCATTTCGTCATCTGTAACTGCCGGAATCGGTTTTGGAGTATTGCGTAGTGTTTCGATTGCCTCGGCGTAATTATCCGACGGCATATGTATATTGAAACTGCTGTTTTCCTCCTCTCCGTTATCTTCGTTATCTCTGTTATCTTCGTTATTTTTATTATCTTTTTTGTCTTTATTATTTTTGCTGCCTTTGTTGTTCTTGTCATCTTTATTATGCTTACTGTCTTCTTCATCTTCACTGATAAAAAAAACTGCAATTTTGTCAATAAGTTTACTGGAAGTTTCAACGGGATGTAACAGAGCATACAGCAAATCGCTGAGCTCCTTGCCGGAAAAAAGGACTGAGACAACAAATATCATAAGCACTATCACAATAGCTGCGCCAATTCTTAAGAATACTGCAAGAAGATGTACTGCGAAAAGCGCACTTACAGCACCTCCGCCGCGGTATTTTTCGCCGTCCTCAA
>CAMWRC010000105.1 GCA_947176565.1 uncultured Ruminococcus sp. | reverse complement strand
ACAGAACATCACGCACATCATTCCGGAAAGATTTTCCGCTGACTGCGCTGAAAAGCCTGTCAGGCGGGAATCCGCCAGAGTTTTCCCGTCTTGTTATCACAAAAATCCCACTCAAAAACCGGAATACAATTTTCGCGAATACAAGCTCTGAACAAAAACAAGCCACAATACACCTATTATTTTATCATATTTCGCCGACTATTGCAAGTCAAACGACGATTTTTTTTATTTTCTGCATTTTGCACAAACCGGCATCATTTAACTCACTGTATTTTCACAAATCTGATACAACGGTTGGAAAAAACAGATAATAAAATATGTATGGCATTTATGCATTATTGCCGTCCTGAACTGTCTGGGATTCCTGTGCAGGAGTTGATGCTGTTTCTTTTCTCTCGCTGTAGTTATTCCGGAAGCTGCACTGATTTGAACCGACCATGACAAGCGTTCCGGATTTTCCTATAATAGACTCGTCATTCATGACGCTCTGTGCAAGGTCAAGCTTATAATCCACATCGTTCCAGTTTCCCATTTTAAATACAAGGTCATTACGATATGTAACTACTATGTCATACTCATTTGTAAGGTCGATAGTTGCAATCTGCTCATTATTATCCCTGTCAAACCTGCTTATTATCTGATTGAATGCTTCGAATTTCCTGCTGTTTTTTGAAGAAAGCTGCATTCCCAATTCCATTACTTCGGGTTCAAATCCATAGATAACAGGAAGATTTTCCACATCTCTGTATGTTGTACCGTTTTCGAGTATCTTGCCTTTTCTGCTCACGAGCAGAACACCTGTATCATATCTGACATTATATGCCGGAATACACCGTGTAACATTTATTCTTATAGTTGACGGGAAATCCCGTTCAACAGTTGCCGTTTCCACATAGCGCAGTTCTTCGAGTATATTTTTTTCGGCGACTTTACGTTTCAGCCTGAGCAGATTATCTCCGGCTTTGATTCCCGATGCTTCGACAATATTCTGTGAAGTATAGGTCAGCGATTCGCCTGATACAATAATTTCGTCGGCATTGAACAGAAATGTAAAACACATCACTATGCCGGCGGAAAGAACCAGAAATATGACTATAACGGCATATATACTCATCATACGCCGTCTGCGCCGCATACGTTTTCCGCTGTTTTTCCTTTCTATATTTGTCTTTTCAACATCGTTCATATTTTACCTCCGATAGTTATTCTCTGCGTATTTTTCCGCCGACAGCAGAAATAACCTTCTCGAAATTTTCATATCCTCTGTCAATATGTGATATACAGCTGAGTCTTGTAACACCCTCTGCGGCAAGCGCAGCGACTGCCATTGCCGCACCGCCGCGTAAATCAGTAGCTTCTATTTCAGCTCCGTGAAGTCTTGGAACTCCGCGTATCACTGCGGCTTTACCCATTACCTGTATATCCGCACCCATTTTTATAAGTGCATCTGTATGCCGATAGCGGCAGTCAAAAATATTTTCCTCGAACACGCTTGTGCCGTCAGCCGTTACGAGTGCAGCCATCAAAATAGCCTGCGCATCAGTCGGGAAACCTGGGTGAGGCATAGTACGTATTCTGTCCCTGACAGATTTAAGCCGTCCACTGCGCCGCAGATATATTCTGTTATCCGCAGAATAAATCCTGCACCCTGTCTGCTCCAGAACCGATATAAACGGCTCTGTTTCAGCTATACACGCATTTTTCAGTATAATCTCACCGCCGGAGGCAGCTGTCATGGAAAGATAAGTAGCTCCGGCAATTCTGTCCGGCATCACGGTATACTCACAGCTGTGAAGTTCACGTACGCCCTCAATAATAATTCTGCTTTCACCGTCGCCCTTTATCTTAGCTCCGCATGAACGCAGAAATCCGCACAAATCACAGATTTCAGGCTCACGTGCGGCATTGTTTATCACCGTTTCACCGTCGGCAAGAACAGCGCACAGAATTATATTTTCCGTAGCACCCACAGACGGAAAAAATAGCGATATACGCGCTCCCTTTGCTCTGCCGTCGGGAATTTTGCAGCATATTTTTCCATGCCGGTCTGTAATCTCAACGCCCATTTTTGACAATGCTGCAAGATGCATATCAATCGGACGAGGACCAAGCTCACAGCCGCCGGGAATACTTACTGTACATTCGCCCATACGACCAAGTATTGCGCCCATGAACATAATTGACGAACGCATTTCACGCATAAGATTTTCTGGTATCACGCTGTCTGAAACAGCGGTTGAATCAATCTCCGCGCGGTCGTTTTTCAGACGGCAGACGCTTCCGAGACAATTCAGAATCCTTGATGCCGAATACACATCAGTCAGTTTAGGACAATGCAGCAGAGTGCATTTTCCGTTCACTAAAAATGCAGCCGCCATAATAGGAAGAGTACTGTTTTTGCTTCCCTGAAGGGTAATTTCACCGCTGAGGCGGTTTCCACCCGTAATAATAAAATCCTGCAAAATGACCACCTCACAGCATTTCTAATCACACAAACCAGATTTCTAAAAAACCGATTTGCGTATTTCAGTCAGGAGCTGTTAACCGAACTTTTCACGATTCACAACTAAAACTCCTCACTTATACTATGCTGCTTATGTATTTCAGGTTACTTCTTTTTGATAAGGCTGTCGATTACCGCAAGAATACGCTGATTCGTATCTTTCAGGAAAAGAGAACCGGCTGATTCAGACATTTTCCGCACCTTGTCCGGATTATTGTAAAGCAGTTCGATTTCTGCAATCAGTCTTTCCGGAGAAGCATCTTTCTGCTCAATAACTTCGGCAGCTCCTGCCTTTCCAAGAACCATAGCGTTATGATACTGATGATTTCCGGCAACGATAGGCGACGGAATAAGTATAGATGCTCTGCCTGCCGCTTCAAGTTCTGCAAGAGTAGACGCTCCTGAACGGCATATTACAAGGTCTGCCGCGGCGAGACAGACTTCCATATCATTGATATACTCTGTTATCCTTAGGCGGCTGCTTTTCAGCGGTATGCTGTTTTCACTCATAGCCTGTGGAAAAGTATCTTTTCCCATACCGCCATAGCCGTGTATATGATTTATTTTCAGTCCCTTTTGTGTATGCCACTTGATTGCCTCTGCCATAGTTTCATTTATGCAGCCTGCTCCGAGACTTCCGCCGAATGAAAGTATAGTAAAATCATTATTGAATCCGAGTTTTTTCCTTGCCTCTGCCTTTGAGATTCCGCTTATAGAACTCCGCACCGGAAGTCCGGTAATACTGTACTCAAAACTGCCCTTATCCATGAAGTCGAGAGCCTCTTTGACAGTGAGCATAACGTGGTCGACTTCTTTTGAAAGAAGTTTGTTTGTGATTCCCGGATAAGCATTCTGCTCATGAATAGCTGTAGGGATTCCCATTTTTGCCGCCTTGCGTATAACAGGTCCTGCTGCATATCCGCCTGTTCCGATAGCAATATCCGGCTTGAAACCGCTTATTATTTCCTTAGCACGTTTTCCGGAAGCCGCGAGATATGCAAGTGCCTTTGCGTTCCTGCCGATATTCTCAAACGACAGCGAACGCTGGAATCCTGCCACTTTTATGGGTTCGATTCTATAACCTGCCTGCGGAACAAGCCGTGATTCCATACCCTTTGGAGTACCCGCAAAAAGGAACTCCGTATCAGGATATTTGAATTTTATAATATCTGCAATAGCAAGACCGGGATTTATATGTCCGCCTGTACCTCCGCATGATATAAGAACTTTCATAATAATTACGCACCTCTTTTTTAAATTTCCGGTTTATCCGGCACTTCAAGCTCTGTATTGTCTGGCGGATAATATCTTTGCCGCGATATATTCAGCATGATTCCCATTTCGACAAGCTGCATTATCAGAGCAGTTCCGCCATAACTGAAAAACGGCAGACTGATTCCGGTATTTGGTATAAGATTGCTGACAACAGCAAGATTGAGAACAGTCTGTATGCCTATCTGCGTAGTGATTCCTACTGCAAGAAGCATACCGAATCTATCCTTGCACCGGACGGCAATGGAATATCCCTCAACGACAAGAAGAAAGAACACAATTATTATTGCAAGCGCGCCGATAAATCCTATTTCCTCGCATACAATCGGGAAAACAAAGTCGTTTTTTGTTTCGGGCAGATACAGATACTTCTGACGGGAGTTTCCCAGTCCAAGTCCGAAAAATCCTCCTGAACCGATAGCAATTATTGAATTTGCCGTCTGCCATGTATCATTGAGAACGTCCGCAAACGGGTCGCGCCATGATTTGATACGCACCTGAACATAACTATCCGGAACGTTATACTGCCACCATATCAGCAGCGCAGCAAGAACTACGAAAATAATTGCAAGTGCTGTGAACTGCTTTTTATTCGCACCGCCGCAGAGAATCATTGAAACGGCGATTGTGCTGATAAGCAGAATACCTGAAAGATGCTTTTCCAGACCGATAAGTGCAACATATATACCTAAAAGTCCTGCATATTTGATGATACCTATTTTGAAAGTATTCATCTTTCTGCCGTCCCGTTCCATACTGTAGGCAAAGAAAACAATAATAGCAAGCTTGGCTACTTCTGACGGCTGTAAATTAAAAGGACCTATGTCAATCCAGCGTTTCGCGCCCATAGAGCCGCCCTCTGTATTTCCTATGAAAAGCACGGCAACAAGCAGAACAGCTACGCCGATATAGAATATACCAGCGATATTGAATTTTTTCAGCAGCGGCACTTCAATCCGCCTGAAATTATGATAGTCAAAATTTATAAAAAATGCCATTGCAATAAATCCTATAGCCGCATTAGCAGCCTGATTCTTTGCGTAATAAAGACCATCGCCGTATTCGCTGTATGCCCACGCATAGCTTGCCGATGACATCATGACAAGTCCTACAATGAGCAGTATCATAACATATGCAAAAAACGAAAGACTCATATCTCCGTTCCGTCCTCCACCGAAAAGCACGGAAAAAAGCCCTTTTCTTCTGTTTTCTCTTATTTTAGCCGCAGCAGCCATTTTGCCTCCTTATCATGTTCACGGAATGTTCTGCATCAGAATATCAGTAACAGAACAATCCCTATAATTCCGAAAAATATGCCTGCCATTGAAAAAGAAATGACGATTTTATATTCGCTCCATTTGCTGAGTTCAAAGTGATGATGTATTGGCGTCATCTTGAAAATACGCCGTCCCTCGCCATACTTTTTCTTTGTGTACTTGAAGTATGATACCTGAATAACCACCGAAAGGGCTTCAATGATATACACAAGCGAAACAAGCACCATAAGCAGATGATTATGAAGCATCAGTCCCACGCCCGTGACAGCCGCACCAAGAAACATTGAACCAGTATCACCCATAAAGCACTTTGCAGGATTGAGATTCAATACGCG
>CAMWRC010000104.1 GCA_947176565.1 uncultured Ruminococcus sp. | reverse complement strand
GTAAAGCCTGCGGAAGTCATGGTTGCTGCCGATGCCTATTCCACAATTTATCCAAGCGAACTTGAAGCCGCAGATATACACGGCGATCTGCCGTCTGCCGTATATGCGGAAGTTTTCCGGCACAGCGCGAAAATCGCCGAGGGAGACAGTGTTCCGCATAAGATATACGCGATGTGGTGTACTCCGAAAAATATAAATACACGTCTCGGAAATGACGGAACATCTGTAATAATATCCGGTATGCTGACATATTCAATGGCTGCCGAAGATTCTTCCGGAGCTGTTTCCATGCCTGACCGCGATGAAGCATTTGAGCAGACTATAGAAATCGGCGACGACCTTTCCGAATGTGCTGTTTCGGCTGAAATAACAGATATTGCTGTATCGTATAATATATCCGATACTGGTGTTCTGAATGCACGTGCCGATATTTCAGTAAAAATAACAGCTGATTCATCTGCCGGAGCAAAGGCTCTTATTGATATTTCAATTGATGATTCATCAAGAAAGAAACGCGACGGCGACTATGCTGTAAAACTCTATTTCGGAGCAGACAACGAGGATATATGGGACGCAGCAAAACGTTTCAGCACTGAGGTTTCCGCAATAATGGAAGAAAATGAGCTTACCTCCGAACATATCGAAAAGGGAAAAATGCTGCTCATACCGATAGTGGACTGAGATTACTACAACTGAAAGGAAAAATTATGGCTAAAGATATTTATTCAAGCATATCCGAACGTACAGGCGGAGATATTTATATAGGCGTTGTCGGTCCGGTACGCACCGGAAAATCAACGTTTATCAAACGTTTCATGGAAACTCTTGTAATTCCGAACATTAAAAGCGAATTTATGCGTGAACGCGCTGTTGATGAACTTCCGCAGTCCGCCGCTGGAAAAACCATCATGACTACTGAACCGAAATTCATTCCGGAAGAAGCTGTTGAAGTTTCACTCGGAGACGGTGCATCGTTCAATGTCCGGCTGATAGACTGTGTAGGCTATATAGTTCCGAGTTCTATCGGATATATCGAGAATGAACAGCCCCGTATGGTTATGACTTCATGGTTTGATGAGGAAATACCGTTCAATATGGCGGCGGAAATAGGAACTCAGAAAGTCATTACCGACCATTCGACAATCGGACTTGTAGTTACAACAGACGGAACTATATCGGATATTCCGCGCGGAGAATACGAGGACTGTGAGGAAAGGGTAATCAACGAACTGAAAGATTTGGGAAAGCCTTTCGTCGTTGTAATGAATACAGTAAATCCGTCCGCTTCCGAGGCGAAAAATCTTGCCGCACATCTGTCCGATAAATACGACACAAAAGTCATACCTGTAAACTGTCTCAGCCTTGATGAAAGCGATATACGAGAAATCATGAGAGAAATCCTGTACAGCTTTCCAGTACGTGAAATAAATATACGTATGGCAAAGTGGATAAATACTCTTGAAAAGGGACACTGGCTTAAATCAGAAATACTTGACTGCATACGCGAATCCGCAAAGGATATTAAACTTGTACGTGAAGCTGAATCAGCTGCTGAAGCTATTGCTCAGTGTCCGCATATCATAAACGCGTCAACAACAGCTATAGACCTCGGAAAAGGAGCAGTCACGATTACTGCCGAACTCGACAGCAGTCTGTTTTACAAGATAATCGGAGAGGCAACAGGAATAGAATTATCAAGTGAGAGCGACCTCATGCCCCTGCTTATGGAAATGAACGAAATCAAGAAAAAATATGCCCGTATTGCTCCTGCACTCGCCGAAGTCGAAGCTACAGGATACGGAATCGTCATGCCCGAACTCAGTGAACTTACTCTTGACGAGCCGAAAATCATCAAGCAGGGCGGGAAATACGGCGTAAAGCTGAAAGCATCTGCTCCGTCCATACATATGATGAAAGCAAATATAAATACTGCTGTCTCCCCTATTGTCGGCACGGAAAAGCAATCTGAGGAACTGATAATGTATCTGCTTGACGGATTTGACGACGACCCCACCAGAATATGGGAGAGCAATATATTCGGAAAGTCGCTCCATGAACTTGTAAATGAGGGACTTCACAATAAACTCTGCAAAATGCCTGTTGAAGCCCGTATGAAACTTCAGGAAACTCTTGAACGTATCATAAATGAGGGCTGCGGCGGACTTATATGCTTTATTCTGTAATAAAAAGCCCTCCGGATTCTGCTCCGGAGGGCTTTGCCGTTCATATCAGCTTTTAAAGAGTGATTTCCTCACGCTGTTCAGGCGATACAAGAATTATTGATATATTATCTTTACTTCCGTTTTTCAGAGCGGTTTCCATGAGTATATCAAGCTTTTCATGCAGACTTCCGGAACGTTCAAGTATCTCTTTTATTTCATCGTCTGAGAGATAATCAGAAAGACCGTCCGTACACAGCATCAATATATCGCCGTTTTCCGTAATTTCCGGAACATCGCGGATTTCAACCATCGGGGAATCCTTGATATTCCCGATAACAGGGAAAATAATATTCCGTCTTGCATGAGTTCTGCGTTCTTCGGGAGTGATTTTCCCTTCCTCATACAGAAGCTGGACGAGCGACTGGTCGCGGGTTATCTGTTCGAGACAGCCGTCATGAAAGCGATAAAGCCGTGAATCTCCTGCATTGAAAGATGTTATCACACCGCCTGTATCTACTGAAATACCGCACAATGTCGTCTGCATATTTCTGCTTTCGGAATCATTCCTGCCAAATTCCGCAAGCCTTTCATGAATCTCCATTATGCTGTTCTCAAGAGAATCACGGCGGAAATCGTTGATTTCCTTTACCATACTGAGACACATAGCAGATGCAAGCTCGCCGGCACATTCGCCTGACACGCCGTCCGCAACAGCAAGAATAAACGGAGGCTTGATACTGCATTCTCCTGAACCGTGTGTCAGTACAAAATCACTCATCATCAGTGCGTCCTCATTATGGGGCATAACGCCCTTATCAGATATGCCATAGCAGTAATACATAGTTATTGCTCCCTAAATCAATTCTCAGAAAAGGTGTTTATATAGAATATAATTCCCTTCCGTTTTCACTCGTAATATTCAGAAGCTCCTGAACGTCCAGACCTTTTATTTCAGCAGCTTTCGCCGCGGTATATACTATCATGGAACTGTCGCTGCGTTTTCCCCTGAACGGCACAGGCGACATATAAGGACAATCTGTTTCCAGAACGAGTCTGTCAAGTGGAACAGCTTCAAGAGCTTTCAGAGCCTTTTTTGCATTTTTGAACGTAATAACGCCGGTAAATCCGATATACATACCAAGTTTAAGAATTTCCTGCGCCGTCTCTGCCGAACCGCTGAAACAGTGAACCACTCCACGCGGCTTGTACTTTTTCAGTATATTCAAAGTATCTTCGCAGGCATCGCGGCTGTGAACAATAACAGGGAGATTATTTTCATTTGCGAATACAATCTGTTCTTCAAACAGCTTTATCTGCTTTGCGCGGTCGTATCCGTCATAGTGATAATCAAGACCTATTTCGCCTATAGCTTTCAGTTTCGGATATTTTCTGACGGTTTCACGGATAATATCAAGATAATCGTCAGAAACTGAATCAGCAAATTCAGGGTGAACGCCTGCCGATGTATATATATAGTCATACTGCTCTGATATTGCGGCGTTTCCGGCAATATCCTCAGCACAGGAGGAAGCAAGCATAACAAGACTTACGCCTGTTTCCGGAAGTTTTTCAAGAATCTCATGGCGGTCAGCATCAAAGGCATGGTCAGCATAGTGCGCATGAGTATCAAATATATTATATACAGTCATGATTTATTTTCCTTTATTTTATCAGTGTGTTTTTTATTTTTTATTTTCCTCTTCTTTATCGCCTTCGTCATAATTGTAATATGTTCTTCTGAACTTGTCAAGAAATTCAGCATTGGGAATATATTCATCATATGCGCTTTCACCCTCAAGTATCACAAATGATGCGATTCCGCTTCCTCTTGAGAACATATTTTTAAGCGCAACCTTATGCTGTTTATAGTCAACCGCTGTTATATCCGTATCAATCATATTTATAATAGTAGTGAAGCTGGAATCAAGATTATCCGCAATTCTGAGTCCGTCCACCTGATTTATCATAGCTGAAGCCACGGAGCTTACAACGTATGCACGTTCAACTTCGCCGTCGCTGTACATAGCATATGTGATAAGCTTTTCAATCTGCTCTGAATTGAGATACTGTTCTGAACCGTCACCGTTGAATCCTGCTATATCGGACGATATTGGATACTCGACACCGCCGATTATATCTCCGGCTTTTATAAGAGCCTTTGAATTGAAAACCATATAGCGGTCGATTTCGATACCAAATACTGTTTCGGCAAATTCCATTGCTGATGACGTACCGCCTTTTTCATAAGCAGAACCTATACTCTGCTGTACACCATTGATAACTGCTATAGTATTTGTAGGTATTCCCACATATACAATCTTTTTGTCTTTCGGTATGGAGCGGATAAGCATGAACGTTGATTTGCATCTTAAATCCGGCTCGTCAAGTATCATCAATATGCTGTGGTTATCAGCATATGATGTAATATCCACCTGACGAGGAGTCGGCTCGACAAGTTCTTTGCTGTTGCCGAGTATGCCGAGATGCTTAAGAAGAATAAACGTTCCTCCGCCGATAATCAGTATGCCGATAAAAATTGTCACCAGATATGGTACGGCAATACTTCCTGCTCTTTTTTTCTTTCTTGACATAATAAAAACCCCTTTCAATATACGCTCAGATATACTAAGACATTCAAAAAGCAACCTGTTTATTCACATGATTACGGGCGAAAAAATTCAAATAAAAATTCCGGAAACCGTTGAATCATCAGTGCTGAATTTTATTAAAAATTCTTTTCATTTACTCTTGAAAAATTTTTTTATTGTGATATAATATTATTGGCGGTTATTTCATTGGTTTCAGTATGTTCAGACTGATATTCCATTTTTCTGCCCGTATGGCGTTTTTGTCCGTACTGGAATATTTCATAATAGAATACACATCATTCATACTGAACATACAAACCGATTTATTTCTCTGTTCAGCATACCGGACAGTCTGTCCTGTGCCTGAAAAATAATTTTTCCCATAGAAAAAAGCAATCACAGCAACAGAATTATCGAACATACAGCAATTCCTGATGCGGAACAAAATATCTGCATCACCTGCCGCCCACAGCTCCATTTTTTGGTAAGACCGGAAATAAGGGCATCATATCCCGCATTCATCACGCTGTTTATATAATGTCCGAACATAAGCTTTACAGCTTTCATGGTTATATTCTTATTTTCCAGAATACTCATGTATAGATATATATTCCTTACCGAGACTGCTCACATATACTGCTGTGCTGCTGCCTGCT
>CAMWRC010000103.1 GCA_947176565.1 uncultured Ruminococcus sp. | reverse complement strand
AAAAATGCCTGTATATATTAGAAAAACTTGAAAGCGTAGGATTCAAGGCATATCTTGTCGGCGGCTGTGTCCGTGATATGATTATGAATCGTCCGGTGAATGATTTTGATATTACAACAAATGCATTTCCGGAACAGACAGCGGCGATTTTTTCCTCAGATAAAGTAATACCTACTGGAATAAAACACGGTACTGTTACTGTTATACATGAAAACGAATCATTTGAAATAACAACGTTCAGAATTGACGGAAACTATTCGGATTCACGCCGTCCCGACAATGTTGAATTTACATCGAATCTGACTGATGACCTCGCAAGACGTGATTTCACTGTCAATGCCATTGCAATGGATTCACGCGGAAATCTGTCAGACCCTTTCGGCGGAAGAATTGATATTGAAAACAGAATTATTCGATGTGTAGGAGTTCCGGACAAACGCTTTTCAGAAGATGCCTTGCGGATTCTGCGATGTTTCAGGTTTGCTTCAGTTCTCGGATTCGACATAGACCAGACAACTGCTGATTCTGCTTTAAAAATGCGCAGCAGTCTTTCAATGGTTTCAGCGGAACGGATTTCAGCGGAACTTGTGAAGCTTCTCGGCGGTGCGAATGTCATTGATGTAATGCTGAAATACAGGGATATTATAGGACAGATAATTCCTGAAATGACTGCCTGCTTTGATTTTGAACAGCATTCACGCTATCACAAGTATACAGTCTATGAACATATTGTCCGTGCCGTTGCTTCTGTAGCCGGAAATACGCCGAAATCCCGTATAATTCGCATTGCGATGCTTTTCCATGACATTGGAAAGCCTGCCGCATTCCGGCTTGATGAAAAGGGATTTGGACATTTCTACGGTCATGCCGGAATAAGTGCGGATGTGGCTGAAAATATTCTTAAACGCATGAAATTCGATAACCGTACAATCAGTGAAGTCTGCTGGATAATAGCTCATCACAGCGACAAGATAACCAGTGAAAAAAGTATAAAACGTTTGCTGAGTCAGAGAAATCTTGATAGTTTCCTTATGCTGATTGAAGCAAAAAAAGCTGATAATTCAGCAAAGCAGGATTTTGTAACATATGAGAATATAGAGTTCTGCACTTTTGCTGAAACTGCAAAACGTCTTGTTTCTGAAAAAGTCTGTCTGCATACAGGAGATATGGCTGTAAACGGAAATGATATGATTTCACTCGGATTCAGAGGTGCGGAAATAGGAAGAATATTAAATAAAATGCTTGAACAGATTATCGACGGCGAACTTGAAAACAGCTATGAAATACTTATGAAGTATGCAGGAGGAATGAAAAATGAATAAGATAACCGGATATATACATTCTATTGACAGTTTCGGAACGGTTGACGGTCCGGGAGTAAGATTCGTGGTATTTTTTCAGGGCTGCCCGATAAGATGCAGATATTGTCATAATCCAGATACATGGGAGCTCGGACGTGGCAGAGCTGTTTCCGCCTCTGAAATTATAGCTGAATATGAGACTTACAAGGAATTTATGAAATCGGGCGGAATTACTGCTACCGGTGGCGAACCGCTCGCACAGCCGGAATTTCTTGCGGAATTATTTTCACTTGCCAAAGAAAAAAATATACATACCTGTCTTGACACTTCCGGAGCCGTTTATTCTCCTGAAAATCATGACAGGATTGACAATGTTCTGAAATATACAGACCTTGTTATGCTTGATATAAAACACTTTGACAATGACGCGCACAAACGCCTTACCGGTGTTGGAAATACTAATATTCTGAGTTTTGCGGAGCATCTCCGTGATTTGAATATTCCGATGTGGGTACGCCGTGTAGTAGTTCCCGAACTTACAGACGACAGCGATGAACTTTTCCGGTTTGGACGCTATCTTTCGACGCTTGATAATCTTAAAGCTCTTGATGTGCTTCCATATCATGATATGGCAAGAACTAAATATCAGCAGCTTGGCATGGATTATCCTCTGCCTGATACTCCGCCGATGTCAAAGGAGGGAGCAGTTAAGGCAAAAAATATCATCATGGACGGACTAATGGCAGGAATCAAAGAGAGCAGAGGAAATTTTCAGCATGAATAGAATAGATATATTTATCCCCTATATAGTTGCATTTATCGCCTATGTCGTAATAATGAATATAATTGCCGCCGTGCAATATTACAATGACAAGAAAAGAGCAGAAAACAATCAGTGGCGGATAAGGGAATCCCATCTGCTTCTTTTTGGTTTATTGGGGAGTATAGGCGCGCTTATAGCCATGAAAAAATTTCATCACAAAACGAAAAAATGGTATTTCTGGGCAGTAAATATTATCGGACTTGTTCTTGAAACGGCTATATCTATTTCTATTTTTATTTTAATTTTTATTTCAAAATAAAAAATACGTGCAGTTCATTTCTGAGCTGCACGCATTTTTTTATGGAGAGAACTAATATGAGAAACTGTTTATTTTGAAGGATTATATGTTACCCACTGATAGTGAGCTGTGAGAGGTGTTTTTCCGTCATAAGCCTGAAGCCATTCATCAACGCCTCTGCCGGGCCATGTGTTCATCATGATTCTGCCAGGAGTAGACGGAATATTTTCAGTGACTCTGTAAACTTCCTTGCCGTCAACATACCATGCGATATAACCGGGCTGCCAGTCAAATCCGTATGTATGGAATCCTTCGGAAGCATCGAATCCGAGGTCGTACATATACTCATGGTTTCCTGCACCGTTTGTATAGTAGTTAAGCTGAACCTTTGTGGTATCTTTGCCGAGGATTTCAATATCAATCTCGTCCCACGGATTATCCTCTGACGGACCGGTGTATGTAAAGAATGAAGATACAACACCGTTATTCTTTATAGCCTGCATAGATGTTTCGTAGTAACCATAGCCGTAATGGTCAGATGTTCTGTATTCAGCGCCAGAATAGTGATATTTTCCAGTATTGTCCTTGTCAATTTTAAGACTGAGCATACCGTTCTCGAGCGATGTATTTGATGTATACCAGCCGCAGTCAAAAGGGTCTCCGTTTTCCCAGCCGTCGGAAGCAAAGAAAAGTTCAGATTTTCCGTCTCTGAAATCCTCAACAGCCTTAGCGGAGGAATTCATCGGAGTGCCGTAATCTTTTATTCCATTGCCGGATTCAGACGGAGAGGTTGTCGGCTCTGTAGTCTGTTGGCCGCCATTCATATATGATTCTGGAAGTGAATTAATAGCTCCGGCATCGTATTTCTGAATAGCAAGAGCATCGAGAGTTGAAATGCCGTTTCCGTTTTCGTTTACATCGGCATTTTTAAGACCCTGTTCGGAGAGTGTATATTTATCCTTGTTTCCAAGATACTGAAGAATGAGTGTAGCATCGGCCACTGCACCCTCCTTGTCGCAGTTTGCATCGCCCCAGAGGATATTTCCGGAAGACTGTGACGGCTGTTCTGCTGTAGGTGGTTCTGTTGCAGGCGGTTCAGTCGGATTCTGAACAGGAGGTTCAGTATTTCCGCTGGACTCTGCATTTTCAGTGAGTGAAAGCAGGTATGTAAGCGGAGAGTTCCAGTAAATAGTTATTTCATTTGTCGAATAGCTTTCAGCATTGTCTACCCAGCATTTTGCAGCTGCTGAACGTTTACAGTATGCCTTTGCAGCAGGGTCTTCAAGGCTGGAGTTTACACCGCCTACGAGCATACCTGACATTGCTTTACCGACAGCCATTGACGGACGGTGGTGAGGAGATTCCGGAGCAACTGTACCGAATCCAGTTACAAAGCTTGTGCTTAACGGATTTGTTCCGAGGAGATAGTGAAGCTGTGCGTTAGCTGCTTCAAGATATGAAGCATCGCCTGTATTCTGGTAAGCAAGAGCAAGAATTATACCAGCATTGGCAACAGTCATATTACTGCCCCAGTTGAATTTTTTAAGTGCAACGCCGTAGGGAGATGATGAAGAAGCATTTGCAAACGTCTTTGCCTGTGCATTGACAGCAGCTGCGGCATTCTTGTATATTTCAGATTCCTTGTCAATGTTTTTCTTCGTAAGAATGGCAATATTTCCATAATCGCCTACAGTAGCCCAGTCAAGACCGGTTCTTGTTGTTACTCCGTTCAGGTACGACATATCATCTGTTGCTGCATAGAGCTGAGCAGCGGCCCAGTAGATTTCATCATTTGCGGAAGTATCTCCGTATTCACCTGTTACAACATCATCGGGATTTGAATAGAGTACATTCGGATTAGCCTTTGACCATTCATATGCTTTCTTTGCAGCGTCAAGGCATTTGTCAGCGAATCCTGCATCTATATCTTTGTAGATTTCATAGGCAAGAGCCATTGATGCAGCAAAATCAGCAGAAGCCGTAGTTGACTTAGGCATTACGATAAGCTGTTTTGTTTCATCTTGCGGCATAACATATCCGGGGAATGTATCACAGGTAACTTTATGATATACGCCGCCGTCATTTGTATCCTGCATTTTGAGCATCCATTCAAGTTCGTAGCGGACTTCATCGAGAATATCCGGAGTACCGTTTCCGCTTTCTGGTATTCCGATACTGTCGCTGTACATATCGGGAGCAGCCTTATAAGCATACATAAGGTCAGCAACAGCCTTTGCACCGGCAACAACATATCTGCCGTAGTCGCCGGCATCGTGCCAGCCGCCGTTTACATTTATTGTCTGGTTTGTCTTATAGATTACAGCGTCTGTATCGTGACATGACGGGTGAGCAAAATCAGCGTCCTGAACTTCCGTTCCGCATCTCTGGAGGTAGAGCATTTTTACGCTTGAATCAAGAAGATTATCATAAACATCGTCGCCGATTGTAAAAGTATAGGAGTTATCAAGTCCGCCGTATGAAATATAGTATTTTCCCGGAGTTGTAAGTTCGGAAAAATCTGCTGTACAGTTTGTTTCGCCGGCGAGTGCATTTTCAATTGCGCCTGAAACAGTTCCACGATAAGCAACCTCGTTTGTATCTGCATTTATAACAAAAAACTCGTTTGTATTTACCGATTCTGCATTTCTGATTACAGCAATTTTCTTTGCGCTGGTTTTGTAGCCGAGTTGATTTGTAACAATGGGAGCTTCATACGGAGCATTTGCGGAATAGTCAACCTGACTGTCGTCAATGAGTTCAAGCGAAACATTATCAAGATATATAGTATGTTCGCCTACAGGACCGCCGTCCTCTTTTTCCTGAAGTCCGCAGTTGAAACAGAATTTTGTCATGATATCTGTTTCTTTTTCCATTACGAACTCATACTCAACGGTCTGCATTTCAGTGGTAACATTTATACCTTTCCATGTATACGCCTGATATGTACCGCCGTTCTGCTGAATCATAGCTTCAATGAAACGCGGAACAGATGCGGAAATATCGAATCTGAGACGGTAAACGCCGTTCTGATAGAGCGGAAGCGGGTCGTCATAGCACATCTGAACAGCATAGTTCAGAGT